>JAHEGP010000196.1 GCA_024645065.1 Cellvibrionales bacterium
AGCAGATGATCAGGCAAAGCAATGGCTGCAAGCCGATGTGGAGGTCTGGTCGGTGGTGGTGAAGCCGTGGGTTCTGGTGCAACTGGCCGGCGAAAATCAGAGCCAAAGCCCGGCTGGCTAATGCTGCGCCGGAGGCATGCCGAAATTACCTAAACTGCGCTCAATTCGGTTATATGTCCCCTAGCGATCGTCGATAGTAAACTCCGCCCAAAGCGGCCGATGATCGGATATGTGGTACTTGAGTACCGTGTTGAAATAGTCAGGGCCAACCGCCCAGGCGTCGCCAAAAAACGGCTCGTGGTCAAAGTCGAAGACGCCCGAATGACCGCGGTAGGCTTGTTGCATACCACCGGAATGAAATGCTACCTGGTCATATTCCTTATCCCCGGCCAAATTGCTGCCGACGTAAGTCGAATGGCGGGGCAGAATCAGTCGCTTGGCTTTGAGGGCCTTGTAGACATTGCTGGAATCGTCCCGAATCGGCAGATTGAGGTCCCCCAGTACCAGGATGTTCTGCGAATAGGCGCCAGCGGCCTTGTGGCGCTGGTCTGCCCAGCGGGCAAGGGCAAAGGCCTCGAGCGCCCTGCGGTCCTCGTCGAACCAGGCGTGGCTACCGAAATAAAGGTGGACAGATACCGCGGTAAACTCCAGTGAACCGGCACGAAAAGCCACCGCATAGGGATTGCGGTCGAAACCCTTGAACGCGCCGGATACGCCTCGCATACGGATAAACCGCTGGTCTGATGGGGGAACGGCGACTTCCGCCGCTAGCTCCAGGCGTTGGAGCTTGCGGCTGTGGTAAATGAACCCGGCGCGCTCATCATTGCCACCGGTGTCCGACAGGATGATGCGGTACGAAGAGGGTAGGTGAGTGAGTAACTGGCGCAGCTGGTCCAGGGAGTCGGCGACTTCCTGGATCGCCACCAGGTCGAACCAGCTGATAATTTCCGCCATCAGTGCAAGGTCGTCATCACTGCGCGATTGCACTCCGAAATTGGTGAGGTTCCAGGTGGCAGCCAGCAGCGTTTTTTTACTGCGGCTGGGGATTGCTCGCAACGCCTTGGTCTGCCGCAGGGCTTTACGCTCCCGGGCAAGCGCATACGTGAACAGCGGTTGTTCCGGTGGATGGGGAACCATGGCGCCTCCCGGGATCGTGGTTTACGGACCTGCTTGCAGCCTAATGCTAATCGCAAAGACCGCTGAGTGGAAAGTCCAAAATTGATGCCTGCATGGGATATAATCGCGCCCGATGATTACCCTTCAGGACATTGTTTTACAACGCGGCACCCAGCGCCTGCTCGATGGCGCCAGCCTGACCATTCACCCCGGCCGCCGAATCGGTGTGATTGGCGCCAATGGTAGCGGCAAATCGAGCCTGTTTGCCCTGTTAATGGGGCAGTTGCAGGTCGATGCCGGCGAGATGAACATCCCCCCGGCCTGGCGCATGGCCCACATGGCCCAGGAAGTGGCAAGCAGCGAGCGCTCGGCCCTCGACTACGTGGTTGATGGTGATCTCAAGCTACGCCAGGTTGAAGCTGGCATCGCGCAACTCGCGGATACTGACGAGCATGACCAGCTCGCCGTCCTTTATGCTGAACTGGAAACAGTGGATGGCTACAACGCCAATAACCGGGCAGAGCAGCTGCTGCATGGCCTGGGGTTTAGCGCCGGGCAAATCAGCCGGCCGGTGAGCAGTTTTTCTGGCGGTTGGCGAATTCGTCTCAACCTGGCGCAGGCGCTGATGTGTCCCTCCGATCTACTACTGCTCGATGAGCCGACAAACCACCTCGACCTGGACGCGACCCTGTGGCTGGAGCAATGGTTGAAATCCTACCAGGGCACTCTTTTACTCATTTCCCACGACCGGGATTTTCTCGATAGCATCGCCGATGAGATCGTCTGCTTCGAGCAGCAGCAGCTGCAGAGCTACCGCGGTAATTACAGCGCTTATGAAACCCAAAGGGCACAGCGGCTGGCGCAGCAACAGGCGGGATATGAAAAGCAGCAGCGTCGCGTCGCTGAAATTCAGCAGTTTGTGAACCGGTTTCGCGCCAAAGCGACCAAGGCGAAGCAGGCACAGAGTCGCCTGAAGGAACTGGAGCGAATGGAGTTAATCGCGCCGGCCCACGTTGACTCCCCCTTCAGGTTTGTCTTTGGCGAGGCAGAAAAAAACTCAATCCCCCTGCTCAATTTGTCGGAAGCTACCCTGGGTTACCGCGGTGTAGCGGTCCTGCAACAGGTTGAGCTCAGTCTGCAACCGGGGTCCCGCATTGGCCTGCTGGGCCCCAATGGTGCCGGCAAGTCGACCCTGGTCAAAAGCCTGGTCGGTGATCTGCCATTGATTGCCGGCCATCGGGTATGCGGTGAGCATCTGGCCGTGGGTTATTTCGCCCAGCACCAGCTCGAGGCGCTGGACCTGGGCGCCAGCGCCGCACTGCATATCCAGCGGCTGTCACCGCGAGCCAGCGAACAGGAGATACGCAATTTCCTGGGCGGTTTTAACTTCCATGGTGACAAGGCACTGCAGCCGATTGCGCCGTTTTCGGGTGGTGAAAAAGCTCGTCTGGCGTTGGCGATAATCGTCTGGCAGAAGCCCAATTTGCTGCTGCTCGATGAGCCGACCAATCATCTCGACCTCGAGATGCGTCACGCACTGGAAATGGCGCTGCAGGGCTATGCCGGTGCGCTGGTAGTCATTTCCCATGACCGGCACCTGTTGCGCAATGCGGTAGATGAGTTTTATCTGGTGGCAAATAGGCAGGTACAGGCATTTGCTGGCACCCTGGCAGATTATCAAACCTGGCTCAAAACCCAGTGGCGCCCGGATCAAGCGCACTCAGCGCCGCCGCCCGGCGAAGATAAGCAGGACAGGAAGGTGCAGCGCCAGCAGGCAGCCCTGCAGCGACAACAACTCGCACCGCTGCGCAACAAAGTCAAAGTGGTAGAGCGCGAGATGGAAGCCTTGCACCGGCAGTTGGGCGGTATTGAAAAGCGATTGGCGGGCTCGGAAATCTACCAGCAGGAAAACAAGCAGGACCTGCAGGATTTCCTGCGCCAGCGGGGGCAACTGCAGGGCCAGCTCGAGGAATGTGAATTGCAGTGGTTGCAAATGCAGGAGCAATTGGAATCGCTGGTTGGCTAGGCACGGTATTTTTTTCGTGCCGGGCTTCGTTTTACTGCTTTGATCGGTCGCGTTTACAGGATCTTCGGCGAGTGGCACCCGATTGCCGGCGCTGAAGATCTTCGTTCATAAATCACGGATTCGTATACATGGCTATATTTCGTTATCTCCCCCAGATCATGTTCGGCTTTTCGGTAGTCTTCCTGGCTTTTTTATACGGGATGATTTCCTATCGCTATAATCTGTTCCCCGCCCCCATAATCCGGGATGGGCTCAGTTACCTCAGTGCCGTGTCGCCCTTCACCGCGGCCAGACCCCACTACATTTACCCGCTTAAGTACGACACGGTGGGTGCCTTGGTGCATCAGCCGGAAAAGGTGGCCCCGGGAGTCACTCTGATCTCGTCAGCCTGGAGTGATCATGACTGGTTGAACGGCATCAGGGTCATCGACCAGCAGGGTAAGGTGCTGCATAAATGGGATATCAATCCGGTGAAAATCTACCCTGAGTCACCCCACAAGGATTTGGCAAAGGGCAGCAAGAACTTTGCAGAAAATTATATTCACGGCGCCTACCTTTTCCCCAATGGCGACCTGCTGTTCAATATCGAGTACCTTGGCCTGGTGAAAATGGATTCCTGCGGTGAGATCCTGTGGAAGTTGCCGTATCGCACCCATCATTCGATTAGTCGCAATGAAGACGGCAACTTCTGGGTGTCAGGTCAAACCTGGGTTACCGAGGAGAATGAGCGCAAATTGTTGTTTCCCGGCCTGGAAACGCCTTTCGTCGAGGAGACAGCGGTACTGGTCTCGCCCGGCGGAGAGATACTGAAAGAGATCAGCCTGCTGGAGAGTATTTATCATGCTGGTGTGGAAGATCAGTTCTGGAAGACACGCCACTACAGTGGCGATGTCACCCACTTGAACGATGTCGAAGAGTTGACGACCCAAATGGCGGCCAGTTTCCCCGGATTCGATGCCGGCGATTTGGTGGTGTCGATGAAACACATAAGTGCGATTTTCGTGCTCAATCAGGACGGAGAGCTGAAGTGGATCAAGGACGACGATATGCTGATGCAGCATGATCCCGATTTTGAACCCGACGGCCGTCTGGTGATCTTCGATAACCGGGCCGATTCCGACTCGACACTGTACGGGCGTTACCTGGGCGGTAGCCGCATGATTGCGGTTGATCCGACGAGTGGAGAGACCGAAGTGATTTATCCCCGCCGCGACGACCAGTTTTTCTACACTTATACCGGTGGCAAACACCAGCTGCTTGAGAACGGTAATCGGCTGATCACCGAAGCTATCGCCGGGCGCGTGTTCGAGATTGATGAGCAGGGTAATACGGTCTGGGAATGGTTTCACGAGCCCTATGACGAGGGGCTGGTTGCCGAAGTGCTCGAGGGGAGCCGTTATCCTTATAGTCAAGCCGACGTCGCGAGCTGGGCTTGCCACAAACCTGGTTGAGAGTAATCATGAGCGCATCTGCCGCGATTCACCTGCCAAGGTGGTTCGCGCTGGTGGATTGGTTTGACTGGAGTTTACAGAGGGGCTTTCTCGAGCAGCTGCTGGTAAAGGGTCGCGCATGCTTCAAGTAACTGCGACTCGGCGTTGCCCCGTTGTTCCTGCTTGTCTTTGGGCTTCCTTATATCGCTATGTAGCCTGTCAAGGCTGTTCTGCGGTCTAATGTGGGTAACTTTAGACAGGCGCTCAAGCGCCGGGGCGGGATCGGCGCAGAGTCGATCGTAGGCAAGCAGCAGAGCGCCCGTCGCGGTAGCATTCGCCAGAATATAGCGGTAGGCATTGAGCCAATAGCTGAGCCAGAAATTGATGCTGTCAGGGCGGTATGCGGTGCGCTCAAACCAGCCGTCAAAGTTAACCGGTTTCAGGTTTTCGCCAAAATCAAAGTGCCCCAATGCGGCCATATAGTCCCGGGCGAACTTATCCACCTGGTGTCGTTCGAGGAAGTTCAGGTGTTGATTGAGCAGAGAGGTAGCCTGCTGCAACGGCTGACGAAAAGGAACCACGAGATGGGCGTCGGGGAAAAGTCGGCGCAGGTACGGCAGCCGCGATATGTTGAGATTATTCTTCGACACATACCTCCGGTCGGCGGATGACAGTGCGATGATTTTTCTCAGGTGCTGCCTGAAGTAGGCATCGAACTCCGGGTTCGCTTGCTCCGGCCAGACTTCTATCACCTCGTCGCGGTAGCGTTTTTTCCAGAAAGCCAGCCAAAGCATTTCCTCCAGCGCCTCGTTGCTGTCCACATCAATCATGATGCCATCGCCGTGGGAACGTTCCTGGGCTGTTTCATTGCCTGCCAATCGCTTCGAAAAGGCGTTCCATAACAGCGGCGTATGCATAAAAGGCATTTGTCGGTAGCTGTGGGCGGCGAAAGCCCCGGACTGCGCATAAAGGTCTAACAGGGTGGTTGTGCCCGCACGTGGAAGGCCGGTTATAAACACCGGCTCGTTGATCTCGACGCCCCGGATCGTGGATTTGTAGAGATCGTCTTCCATGTCAGACAGAATGATCTGGACACGCTGCGATACAAAAGCGAAGCGATGAAGAATTTTATTGGCGTTGGAGTAGTTGCTCTTAAACATTACGCGGCTTGCGGCTGCCGGGGCGTATGAAGAAAACGCATGACAGTGCGGCAGCTAACAGCAGGAAATGCCAGGACAACATAGAGTCCGCGACCAGTTGGGCATCGACCAGGCCCAACCATTGCAGGCCGAGCACACCTAGCGCGGGAATCAACAAGGCGATACCAACTACCAGCAGCAATTGGAAAAAACCCTTGAATACGGCAATAGAGCCGCGTTGCAATTGCTTCTCCTTGACCTGGTCCGGCAGGGAGGCATCTCGCATCACTGCTGCCGAGGCAGTAGTTTCAGCAATAATTCGGCGGGAAAGACCAATCA
>JAHEGP010000197.1 GCA_024645065.1 Cellvibrionales bacterium
TCGTCAAACCCGACAGTACAGCCTCAAGCGAGTCGCCTGCCGCTGCACTGGAAAATAAATCGCTGCTGGTTTACGAGAGCAATCTTTGGGCCCGCCGGGCTCTGAGTGGCGCAATCCTCGACTGGGGCAGCCGGGTCAGAGTGTGTGAGTCGACCACCGACCTGTTGCACCAGTTGCAAAGCTCAGCGCCCGACCTGCTGATTTTGGGCCTCAGTCACCCGGAGGCAGGTAACCAGGCTCTGGTAAGCTTGCTGGGTCGCATTCGCTCCACCTACAGCGGCGCCATCGTGCTCTTGTCCGCGGATCCCTATCTGGCAAAGCACATCAATGAGGGAGGCATACCGTTGACGGGCATTGAGTTCGCACTCAAACCACTGCGGCGCCAAAGCCTGGTTTTGCAATGCTGCCGGCTGCTTACCACGAGTGCCACCCCAGCACAGATCCCTGCGAGGGCACCCGGCTGCCTGGCAGGCTTGCAGTTGCTGGTTGCCGAGGATCACCAGCCCATAAGGGAGCTACTGATCCAACTGCTTTCGCAGAGCGGGGCGCAGCTTACTGCGGCCACAGATGGCCAACAGGCGATCGATCTCTGTGACAATACAGACTTTGACCTGCTGATTATCGATCTCCACATGCCGCATCTGGATGGCCTGACCGCAATCAGCCAGTTGCGCCAGCGAGGTAACGAAGTTCCGGTCATATGCCTTACCGCCGATGTCACCGCGGCAGAGAGGAAGGCGTTAAGCTGGGCCGGGGCTGATGCCATTCTGCTGAAGCCGATAGAGGAGGCAACGCTGCTGGAGACGATATACCAACACTGCCACCAGGGCGGAAAAATGCCCGCCGATGCTGGAGCAGGGCAAAAATCCGGGCTTGTACCGCGGGGTGAATTAGCGGACCAATTGCTGCCGCAACTTTTACAAACGCTGGCGCGTTGTCGCGAGTCCTGCAACAGTGATGACCCGAAAAGGCTAAAAGCGGCCCTGCACGACATGCTGGGACTGGCAGGCATATTCGAGGAAAAATTGCTGTATGCATTGATCAGGGAGATTGCAGCGGAAGCAGATAACCTGAGCAAGGAAGAAGCCGGACAGCTCTTCGACGAGGCCGAACAACTAATACGAAAGCATTAGCTCGTTGGCGGGATAGCATATCTCGACCAGGTTGTTACAGTAAGGATACGGGTATAGGGAACATACCTAGGACAAGGAGTTGTTCAGGATCAAATTGGAATTGGCGGGGGGAGCCTCTCCCCCCTATCCCTTTTGCTTACATGCCGGAATTTCCGGCATTTTTTTTGCTCTGAACGAATAGACCACCAATCGGACCTGCTCCTCGATAGAACTATTCCTGTACATCCAGCGATTCGTTGTCTGTCTCCAGGGTCGATTGATCCTCACCCCCGAATGATTGCAGCAAGGCCCCGATAAATCGCGACAGCTCCCCGCTCATAATGGCGAAGTCGGCGTCGAAACGCGCCGCTGCATCTTCCGCATTTGACGCCTCTGAGCGCTCCTGGATGACATCGTCGAACACCAGGCGCTTGACCCCCAGCTCCTCGTCGATGAGGCACTCGATACCTCCCTGCCAGCACAAACCCAGGCGCGTTACGGTCAACCCTAGTTTGAGATGACTGTTGATTTCCGCAGCCAGCAGATCCTGGTTTTTACAGCGAATGGTCGCACCTTCATCAGCCGGATCGCGCAGTTCACACTCGTGGCCGAACTCGAAGCCCGCCGGCGGTCGGCCCTCAAGAAGCCAGCCGGTCATCACCTGCAACGGGATGCTATTGGGGCGCAGGGGAACGACCGGCAGACTGCCAATTGCCTCGCGCAACCAGTCCAGGAGCTCTTCGGCACGCTTCGCCGAAGCTGCATTGACTACCAGCATATTCGAGCGGGTATCGATGTAGGCGTATACCAGGGTCGATCGAACCAGCGCACGGGGCATCAGGGTAAAAACCAATTCGTCCTTTAGCTTGCTGCGCTCGGTGCGGCCGACCTTGCGAGCCTCGGCCGCCTCGATCGCCTGCACCTGCTCTTCCAGCGCCTCGTTGACCACCGCCGCCGGCAGCACTTTTTCCTGGCGCCTGGCACAAACCATCAGGCAGCCATTGCTGGCGTGCACCAGTTCGCTATGGGGATGACCCAGGGGTGCCACCCATCCGGCGCGCATGGGCTCGAGATTGCCGCAGGGTGCGAACGGATGCTGCGCGAGGGCGTCGCCGAGTTGCCCGGCGCTCAAATCAAACGGGCGAGTGAAACGATAGATGCGTAAGTTCTTAAACCACATGGGTTAATGTCCTGTCAGGCAACGCTACGGGGTTTGGAGGCACTTTCCAGAAGATAGTCCGGGGAAAAAAGGTGGCAATCATACCAATAATGCTATGCCGGCACTACGTATGGCTGGCAGGGTTGCGAGGGGGACACGGAAGCACCAGCAAAATGCTCCCCCGGGCTCTCGTCAATTCACGATTTCCAGCAACTCGACTTCGAATACCAGGCTCGCATAGGGGCCGATGATGCCGCCCGCGCCACGCTCGCCGTATGCCAGTTGATAGGGAAGGTAGAGGCGCCACCTGGAGCCAACAGGCATCATCTGCAGGGCTTCGGCCCAGCCTGGAATCACGCCGTTAACCGGGAATTCAGCAGGTTCACCTCGTTGATAGGAACTGTCAAATACCGTGCCGTCGGTAAGAGTGCCGTGGTAGTGGGTGCGCACGGTAGAGGAAGCGAGCGGCCTGGCGCCCTCAGCCCTGACCAGGATTTCGTACTGCAAACCGGTTTCGGTCACTTCGATTTCATCACGCAGGGCGTTGGCCGCCAGGAACGCCTCCCCCGCAGCCGCCTGGCCACTGGCAGCTTGCGCCTGCTGCGCCTGGATCTGCGCTCGCACTTCGACAAATGCCGCTTCCAGTTCGGCATCGGGCAGAGCCGGCTCGACCCTGTTGAGTGAGTCCGCCAGACCCCCGACCACAGCGTCAATATCGAGACCTTCGAAGGGGCTCTCCAGAATCTGGTCCCCCATTTGGCGTCCTATGCCATAGCTGACGCGTTGCTGGGCTGTTGAATATTTATCTGACATGGGAATCTCTCGGCCTCGAGGCAAATGGCCGCGCAGTGTAGCATGGAACCCCGGGCGGTGACCCCCTGTCTGCGGGCGCTAGCAGGGCGTTGAAAGTCTCCGAATTTCGACCGCCTGCACCGAAACATGGACGTTTCGGCAAAATAGAAGGCTTTCAAGCCTTTGATTTTGTAAGAAAAGCAAAAACCACGTTTTTTTGCTTTTGGTGTTTTGAAAAAGGCAGGATGCCTTTTTTCAACAAGCTGTTAGAGCCGGGTTCGCGACCCGTGGCAATCAAGCCTCATCACGAATCGGGTCGCCAATCCATTCCGCCGGCACATTGATGGGTATCGACAGCAGCATCTGAGCGTAGGCCTTGCCCTGGGAGTCGACCCTGATCGACGCAGTACCGCCACCGCCGAGGGCCTCGGTCATTAAGAAATTGAAGGCGTTGAAGCCGGGAACCTCGAATCGCTCCACCTCACCGTCGACCAGGTGGCCAAAGTAATCCTCAACCACCTGGGCAGTAAGCTGCTCTGACAGCAATGGTAAATACTCCGCTCGACGCGCGATCACGCCGATATTGGCATTGTTGCCTTTATCACCGCTGCGGGCGTAGGCAAGTTTCTCCAGCGGCACCGGCAGCCATTCGCCCTGGTAGTCGAAAGCTGGCAGCTGCTGCCTGGCTTTTGGCCTGGGGCTGGAACGGTCTTTGGTCTGGTAACTCTGATTGAGCAATTTGCTTTCACCCAGTTGCACCGTCACGGTGACTTCGCTTTTGTCGAGCAGCGCAGAGTGTATCTTCATCAGGGGTTGCGGGCGCGCCCTGCCCGCCGCGAAGCCGCTCATTCCCGGCGCCGCCGAGGTAGCGAGGTAGGCCATCTCATTGGCGGCAAACTGCAGGGCCCTGGGGTTGTCATGGTGCAGGCCAAACTTCGCCATCACCTCCCGGGTACCGCGCGCAGCAGCGTGGGGGCCGTAGGTATCCTCCGCGCCAATCACCTCGAGACTGACCCGGCGGTAATCCTCGAGCCCGTGTTCAGCAAAGTAGCGCCGGGTGCGCGCTACCCATGCGTCCATATTGCAACGAGCTTTCTCGGCTGCGCGCAAGCCGGCTATAAAGAAGTTCCCCATCAGTCGAAAACCATCGACGTAGGTAGCACAGACCTTGTATTGATTTCCCGGAGCACGGCCGGTGGCACCGCTAACCCGTACTTTATTGCCCTCGAGCTGCTCGAGCTGGACATGGCTGAAATCACAGGCGACATCGGGCAACAGGTAGTTGGCAGGATCGCCTATCTCGTAAAGTATTTGCTCCCCAACGCTGCCAATACAAACCAGACCCCCCGTATCCGCTGGAATTTCTATGGTAAAGCTGCCATCGGTCGCAACGGCGGCGACCGGGTAGCCCATATTGGAAAAATCGGGCACCAGCTGCCAGTCGGTGAAATTGCCGCCGGTGCATTGGGCGCCGCATTCAATCACGTGCCCCGCCAATGATCCCTGGGCGAGCTCATCATAGTCACTCTCGGCCCAGCCAAACTCATACATCAAAGGCCCCAGCACCACCGCGCTGTCGACCACCCTGCCGCTAACCACGATGTCTGCACCGGCCTCGAGGGCGTCCGCAATCGGACGCGCACCCAGATAGGCGTTGATGCTGGCAAGCTCCCCGGGAAGGGCTTCTCCGGTCTGCATTTCCGGCAAGCCCGCTGCGGCCAGCTCAGCGGTTCTCAAGGACAGATCATCGCCATAGACACCGGCAATTTTCAGGTCCAGATCCAGCTCCCGACATAAGGCTTGCAAGGCTTCAATACAGGCCGGCACGTTTACACCTCCGGCATTGGCCACAACCTTGATGCCTTTGGCGGCGCAGTCTGCCAAAACATCTTTCATTGCCACCGTCACGAAGTCGACCGCGTAGCCAAGATCGCTGTTCCTGGCTTTCGCCCGCGATAAAATCGCCATGGTCACCTCGGCCAGGTAATCGAACACCAGGTAGTCGATTCCGCCCTTGTCGACCAGCTGCCGGGCAGCCAGCTGGCTGTCGCCATAGAAACCCGAGGCACAGCCGATTCTCACAGTTTTATCAACCATAGCCTTCACTCCTGCTCGCCCGGCTCCGGGGTAATAGTCGCCAACAACTGCCGCGCCTTGACCTGCTGGCCCGGCGCGATATTGATCGCTTCTACCACTCCGGAGATACCGGCCTTGAGTTGATGCTCCATTTTCATGGCTTCCAGCACGACCATGGTCTGGCCCCTGGCCACAGTATCACCGGCACCAACTAACACTTTAACAATAGCGCCATCCATCGATGCCACGAGCTCACCACTACCTCCCGCAGCGCTGGCCTGTGCCGGCCGATGAGTCATATCGTCGAACCGGAAGTGCCCCCGCCCATCATCAATAAACAGTGTATCCCCGGCAAAAACGAACTGACAGCGTTGCCGCAGCTTGTTATCGCTAACGACACAGTAGTGTTGGGCTGCGTGCAGCAAACACACTTCGCCATGCTGCTCCCCGCAATCAACCCGGATATTGCCTTCCCGCTCCAGCAGGTGCAGCTTGTACTGACGATCCTCGAAGCGCAATGTCAGATAGGCGTTGTTGGCCGCCGCGCTGCTCCAGCCCGACGCGTCATGCTTACCGCGCTGATAATACAGCAGTGCCGCCCTCGCCAGGGTGTCGATGTCCGGTTGCCTGGCTTGCAGGCCGGAGTCGCCTGCAAAATGTTGCTCGATAAAAGCAGTCGTTACCGGACCGTCGATGAAGGCCGGGTGGCGCAAAATATTGTGCAGGAACAGCTTGTTATTGTTGACTCCCAGCAAACCGATGTCCGCAAGCGCCGAAGCCGCTCGCCGCGCCGCTATTTGCCGCGTTTCCCCATAGCCGATTACCTTGGCCAACATCGGGTCGTAGTGTGAGCTCACCTGCTGCCCTGGTTGAATACCATGATCCACTCTAACACCAGCTCTATGC
>JAHEGP010000198.1 GCA_024645065.1 Cellvibrionales bacterium
ACGGCACGGGACACGTGTTCAACCTGGGACATGGCATCACTCCCGAAGTAAAGCCCGAACACGCGCGGGTGTTTATAGAGTCGGTACACGAATTATCGGCGGTCTATCATTCCGGCTGACCCAGCCAGCGAGCCCGGCTGCTTCTGCGATCTCGTGATGTAACTTCCTAGTAGACTTTCTCCATCCCGGGAGGCCGGCTTTTAAAGCGGCGATGAACCCACATGTATTGTTCCGGGTGCTTCCTGATAACACCTTCGAGGTGGCGATTGATGGCGCCAGCATCGGCCTCGAAATCGGAGCCGGTAAAGCCGTCGATACGCCCGATGCAAAGCTGATATTTCCCTTCCTCGGTGCGATAATACCAACAGCCGAGGACCTCTGCGCCGGTTTTGGCCGCCATTCGGGTTGGCGCCTTGATAACGGCCGCTGGTACGCCAAAAAAAGGCGCAAACACCGAGTGCCTGGCGCCATAGTCCTGGTCTGGCGGGTACCATAACACGCGCTTCTCGGCCAGGCTGCGATAGACTCCCCGCATGTCATCCTGGGCAATCGAGCGGCCGCCACTGAGATAGCGCTGCCGGCCCCGGGTCATCAGGTGATTGATGATGGGGTTTTTCTGGCGTCGGTAAATCACGTCGAAAGCAACGAAATGCCCAAACAGTGTGCCGGCAATATCCAGCGTGGTGTAGTGAGCGCCCAGTAACAGAACCGGTTTACCCTCGGCCTGGGCCTGCTCTATCAAGTCGGCACCACTGAGTTCAGCCAGCGGTAAAAGGCGATTGGGCGGCATGAACCAGGCTGCCGAGGTTTCCATCAGGCCCATGCCCTGGGATTCAAAGGTGCGGCGTAACAAGTCGTGTCGCTGATCAGCGCTCAATTCAGGAAAACACAGCCGCAAATTAACCTCTGCAATATGGCGCCGCCTTCGCCCCACTAACAGGAACAGGCGACCGATGAGACGTCCCAGCAGCAGCTGCCAGCTAAACGGCAGCAGGGTGAGCAGCTTTAGAAAGCCTGCCGCCAGCCAACTTGGCCAGTAGCGCGGGTGGTAGAGGTTATCAGTTGTTGACGGCACGGTGATCCCTTGGTAGAGCGAAAACCGACTATTTTATGGCAACTCACCGCAATGCGATAGCGCGTCGATATCCCCCTTATCTATACTTAGGGAGAAGCCGGGTGGGAAGAAAATGCGATTCAGGGACACACTAAAAGTAGCACTATTACTGCCCGGGATGGTTTGGGGCGATGGCGTCATAGAGGTGCGCGGCCTGTTCAAAAACGGCGCGGTGTTGGTGGTCAATGGAGAGCAACACCTGCTCCGGGCGGGTCAGACCAGCCCGGACGGTGTCAGGCTGATAGCGGCGGATACTCGCAAGGCAGTGGTCGAGGTGAATGGCCAGCGCCGCACCCTGACGCTAAGCAAGCAGATCGCATCGAGTTTTGCGCCGCTACAGAAGCGGACTACGACCGTGCCCCGTAACGCCTATAACCAGTATCTGGTCACCGGCAGCATTAATGGGGTGAATACTGAAATGCTGGTGGATACTGGCGCATCGGCGGTAGCGATGAGCAGCACGACCGCTGAAAGCCTCGGCATCAATTATCGCAACGATAAAAACAAGGGCATGGCCCGCACAGCGTCGGGCCTGGTGACCAGTTATCGGGTGCAGCTGGATGCCGTCAGCGTGGGTGAGATTACCCTGCGAAACGTGCCTGCCTATGTCAACGACGGCGCCTATCCCGAGGTCGTTTTGCTGGGGATGAGTTTTTTGCGCCATTTGGAGATGCGGGATCGCGGCGGGGTCATGGTTCTGGAGCAATGAGCTCGGGGGCTGCCGTGCCTATCGGCTTCTCGCAACAACGGTTTCATGCTGCTAGAATGTCGCCCCTCGCAAGTCTGGAGTACGCCGACCGGTGTCTATCCGCTATATTGAAACAGCCAAGCTGCCCACCCCCTGGGCGGTTTTTGATATGCACGGCTTTGAAGATATCGAGGACGGTAAAGAGCATTTATTGTTGACCCTGGGTGACGTTAAAGGCGAACCTCCGGTGCTGGTCAGAATTCATTCCGAATGCCTTACCGGAGACGCCCTCTTCAGCATGCGTTGCGACTGCGGATCTCAACTGCAGGCCGCAATGGAGCGTATTGCCGAACAGGGCCGGGGTGCAATTCTCTATTTGCGCCAGGAGGGCCGCGGGATTGGCTTGATGAATAAGATAAGGGCTTACGTGCTGCAGGATCGGGGGGCCGATACCGTGGAAGCCAACGAGGAGTTGGGTTTCGATCCCGATATGCGCGATTACAGCATGTGTAAAATCATGCTGGAGCACGTCGGCATTAGAAGCCTGAGGCTACTCACAAATAACCCTCGAAAGGTAAAGGCAATACAGCAGTTGGGGTTCGAAGTGGTCGAGCGAATCGCTCTGCAAACAGGACGAAACGCCCATAACGCGCGCTATCTCGCGACCAAAGCGGGGAAGTTGGGGCACCTTTTGGGCGAATGACTTGCGATTAGCTCTGGCCCGACACAGCCGCCGACTTGGGGCCCGCCAGCAGGGCCTGGCGAACGGTGATGCTCTCCCTCAGACCTTCGACACTGAGGCCAACACTGGCCAGCAGTGACTCTCTCTTGCCATGGCCGAGGAATGCATCCGGCAGCCCCAGATGCATGATGGGAACAACAATACCCTGGCTCGCAAGGAATTCGCTGACTGCGCTGCCAGCACCCCCGGCGACGGCGTTGTCTTCCAGGGTGACCAGCAGATCGTGGGTGCCAGCCAGCCGCTTGACCAGGTCACAGTCCAGCGGCTTGATGAAGCGCATATCTGCTACGGTGGCCCCCAGGCTTTCCCCGGCGTTTAGAGCGACATCCAGCAGCGAGCCGAAGGACAGGATGGCAACGCCCGCTCCCTCACGGCAAAGGTGAGCACGACCCATGGGTAAAGCGGTCATGGTCCTGGCAATGTTGCTGCCAGGTCCAGTGCCCCGGGGATAGCGCACGGCGGCAGGCCCCGGGTGCATGAAGCCGGTATAGAGCATTTGCCTGCACTGATTTTCGTCGCTGGGCGCCATGATCACCATGTTGGGAATACAGCGCAGGTAGCTGAGATCGAAGCTGCCCGCATGGGTGGCCCCATCCTCACCCACCAGACCTGCGCGATCGATGGCAAACAGCACGTCGAGATCCTGCAGCGCGACATCGTGGATCAACTGGTCGTAGCCGCGTTGGAGGAAAGTGCTGTAAATGGCTACCACCGGTTTCAGCCCTTCACAGGCCATGCCCGCGGCCAGGGTGACGGCATGTTGCTCAGCGATTGCAACATCATGATAGCGTTGCGGGTAATGTTTGGAGAACTCGACCATGCCTGAACCGTCGCCCATAGCGGGCGTGATGCCTATCAGCTGGTCGTTGGCCTGGGCCATGTCGCAAAGCCATTGGCCGAACACATCCTGGTATTTGGGCTTTTTCGGCGCTACCGGGGCGGGTGTGGGTGCTCGCGGTTTCGCCTCTATCTTGTTGATTGCGTGATAGCCCACCGGGTCGGCTTCTGCCGGCGCGAAACCCTTGCCCTTGGTGGTGATGATGTGCAGCAGTTGTGGACCCTTGAACTCACGCATATTGCGCAGCGTGTGAACCAGCTCCAGCACGTCGTGCCCGTCAATCGGACCAATGTAATTCCAGCCTAACTCCTCGAATAGAGTGCCGGGGGCGATCATGCCCTTCATGTACTCTTCGGTCTTGCGGGCAATTTCCCAGCCCTTGGGTAGCTTCGCCAGCACCGTTTTGCCGCCTTCGCGCAGCCCGGTATAGAGTTTGCTGGTCCAGAGTCGGGAGAAATAGGTATTGAGGCCCCCCAGGTTGTGGGAGATGGACATTTGATTGTCATTGAGCACTACCAGCATGTCGGCGCTGGTGTGGGCGGCATGGTTGAGCCCCTCGAAGGCCATGCCCGCGGTCATCGCCCCGTCCCCAATAATGGCTGCGGTTCGTCGCCCGCTGTCGCCCTCGGCGATCCCCAATGCCATGCCCAGTGCAGCGCTAATGCTGGTGCTGGAGTGGCCCACTCCAAAGGTATCGTAATCGCTCTCGCTGCGTTTGGTAAAGCCGGACAATCCGCCTTCCTGGCGCATGGTGAACATGGCTTCGCGACGGCCAGTCAGGATCTTGTGGGGATAAGTCTGGTGGCCCACATCCCAGACCAGGCGGTCTTCGGGAGTGTGGTAGACGTAGTGCAGTGCCACGGTGAGTTCGACGACCCCGAGCCCGGCGCCAAAGTGTCCGCCCGTCTGGCCAACACAGTAAAGTAAAAACTGACGCAATTCATCGACTAACTGCGGTAGCGCCTCCTCGGGTAGCAGGCGCAAATCCCCGGGCGAATCGATTCGGTCCAGATGGGGGGTATCCGGGCGCTGCAGGGGGATTCGATCAAACAACTTTGCCATTGCTCGGGTGTGTACCAATGTCATCGCCGGTCCGGCGGTCGGGTTAAAGCTCGCATTCTAACCAAAACCGAGGTCAGAGTCCTGCTCTTAATACTCCCGGTTGACGATGTAATCGGCCAACTGCAGCAATTGCCGCGCATTGGCGCCCAGAGGTTGCAGAGCCTGGCGCGCGCTGTCGAGCAGTTGTGCGAGTTTGTCCCGGGAGCCCACCACGCCCAGCAGTGCAGGATAGGTCATCTTGTGATTGGCCAGGTCTGAGCCTTGTCGCTTGCCCAGGGTTTCAGTGCTGCTCTCGATGTCCAACAGGTCGTCCTTGACCTGAAAAGCCAGCCCAATATGCTGGCCGTAGCGATCGAGCGCACCTTTTTGTTCGTCGTTGGCCCCTGCCACAATCGCGCCCATGGCGATGGCAGCACGAATCAAGGCCCCGGTTTTGAGCGCATGCATGGTTTCGAGCAATTCGAGCGCGGGTTGGTGCTGCTGCAGGCTGAGGTCGATGAATTGCCCACCCACCATGCCGCGGCTGCCCGCCGCGCTGGCGAGGACCTTGACCAGGGTAATGCGCTGGTCAGCGGGTATTTCCCGGCAATCTGCAATCAGTTCGAACGCCAGGCATTGCAGGGCATCACCGGTCAGGATTGCGGTGGCCTCATCGTAAGCCTTGTGGCACGTGGGTCGGCCGCGACGGAGGTCATCATCGTCCATCGCCGGCAGGTCGTCGTGCACCAGGGAGTAACAATGCAGGCACTCGACACTGGCAGCAATGCAGTCGAGGGCCGGGCCGCTGCCATCGGGCTCGATGGCAGCGGCGCTGGCATAGACCAGAGCGGGACGCACCCGCTTGCCACCACTGAAAAGGCTATAGTTCAACGCGGAATACAGGCCACTGGTCAGGTCGGCGCCGCTTGGGTCGGTTGGGAGCGAGGCTTGGCGTTGAATGAAATGCAGCAGCGCCTGCTCTGTGCGCTGCTGGCAAAGCGCCAGATAGTCGCGAAAAGCGATGTTCATATCTCGTCGGTTTTCGGCGCAAAATCAACCAGTTCGGAGTCGCCATTTTTCTGCATCAATAGCTGCACGCGCTGTTGGGCTTCGTTTAGCGCAGCCTGGCACTCGCGGGTTAGTGCGACCCCTCGCTCGAACGCGCTGAGGGAATCCTCCAGCGACAACTGGCCATCTTCAAGCTGGTGGACGATCGTTTCCAGCATGCCGAGGTTTTTTTCAAAGTCGATTTTCTTTTTACTGCGAGCCATTGGCGACGCGCCCCTACTGCAACTGCTCAGGGTCGCTATAGTAGTTAAGAGCGGCTCCGGGTTCCACGCCTTTTTTGCTTTCGTGCACCATGGCCGGGTTCAGGTATTGTCGAAAAACCGTGTTTTAAGGCGCGGTTTTCTGGCTTGAGAAAAACCTGTCAACCGGCATGTGTCCGCGCAGGTGAGCACCCCGGTACAGACGACTAGCAAATCTTCAATTCGGGGCGGCCGGTGCGGACCCTCTGGCTGGAAAATTTCCTGCGCAGGGCGTCCAGCCGAAGCTGATGCAAAACGGCGTCCAGCACTGTGTCGCTGGATTGGGT
>JAHEGP010000020.1 GCA_024645065.1 Cellvibrionales bacterium
GACCGAGCATTTCCTGCACAGCGCGCAGGTCGCTACTGGACTCCAGCACGTGACTGGCAAAGGAGTGGCGCAGCATGTGGGGGTGCAGCCTGCGTCGCAGCGACTGGTCTGTCGCCATTTTCTGTAACCGGGCCTGGACGCTCCTGGGGTTGATGCGCTGCCCCCGGCTGCTGATAAAAACGGCCGTGTCAAGGGGGTCCCCGAGGCGCTCGCTGCGCACTGCCAGCCACTCCCGCAGCGCCTTTATCGCGTGGCGACCAACCGGCACACTGCGGGTCTTGTTGCCCTTGCCAGTCACCGAGACCAGTCCCTCGCGCAGGTCCAGGTTGGTCAGATCGAGACCGGTCAATTCGGCCAGGCGCAAGCCGGACGAATAGAACAATTCCACCATGGCTTTATCGCGAATCTCGATCCAGTCCGAGGCGGGTGCGCTCAGCAACTGGTCGAGCTGGTCGGTATCCATGGTGACCGGTAACTGGCGGGGTATTTTGGGTGCAGTGACTCCAATAGCCGGGTTGTGGGTGCAGCGATGCTGCTTGACCTGGAACCGAAAAAAGCTGCGAATAGCGCAGAGCAAGCGCTGGATGCTCTTGCCCTTCAGCCCTCGACGATGGCTCTGGGCGGCCAGCGCACGGATATTGCCCTGATCCACATGTTGCCAGCTTTGCAGCTGCGCCTGGCGGCAAAAACTGCACAGCATAGCGAGATCACGGCTATAGCCGGCGACGGTGTGGGATGAATAGCGCCGTATATTCTCGAGATAGGCGATGAACGCCGCGACATCGGTTTCAAGATCTGTCGAGGCGCCGTATTCGTCCACGCTACATCAATGCCCGGGCAGTAAACGCGGCAGCACGACGTTGAGGATGTCGCTGACATAGGTGAGAAACAGGGTGCCAGTATTCGCGCGGTAATGATTGGGGTCATAGCTGCCCACTGCCAGCACGCCCACCACCTCGTCTTCGCCCAGGGGGGCTACTGCTGCAGAGCCCAACTGATCGTCGGCCAGGTCGGGAAACAGGAATGCCATTTCTACCGGACGCAATGCGCCGCAGACAGCCCGTGAGCTGGAGAGTATGCCATTGATCGACTGCCGTGCCTCCTGTAGTGGCACTACCCTGGCCTGCGCCAAAGACTTTTTATCCTCCGCGAATAGCGTCAGGGCGCTGACGTCCGCCTTGAACTCCTGCTTCAGCGCGACCTGCACTGCATCGATGAGTTCGTCCAGGCTTTGCGCCGCAACGATATTCAAAACCAGGCTCTTGGTTTTGCTGAACAGGTCATCGTTTTCCTTGGCGACCGCCAGCAGTTCCGCAAGTCTGTGGCGCAGGTCCATATCGCGCTCTCGCAGCAGGCTCACCTGACGCTCAACCAGTGACACGGCATCGCCGGCGCAGTGTGGCAGGTTGATGTCGGCCAGCAGTTCCTCATGCTGGATAAAAAAATCCGGATGGCTGCGCAAGTACTCGCTAACCTGCTCGGCGCTGATTTCAACATTACTGGTTTGGATCATTATGTGGTGCATCCCCTAAAGACGAATCTGTCCTTCAAAAACGATGGTGGCTGGCCCGGTCATCAGTACGTGGGCATCGCCCCCCGCCCACTCGATTTGCAATTTACCCCCGCGCACCGAGACTTCCACTCGTTGTTCGAGGAGCCCACGCAGGATACCACTGACGATGGCAGCACAGGCGCCGCTGCCACAGGCAAGTGTCTCGCCGACGCCGCGTTCATAGACCCGCAGGCGCACGTGCTGGCGGTCGATAAGCTGCATGAAACCCACGTTAACCTGGCGAGGAAAGCTCGGGTGACCCTGTAGTGCCGGGCCCAGGGTTTCGACGTCGGCCTGCTCGACATCGTCCACCAGGATGACTGCGTGGGGGTTGCCCATCGATAGTGCGCCAAACTCAAGCTGGCGACCGTCGACCTCCAAAGTATAAACCGCTCGCTGCTCGTTGCTAGCAAAGGGGATAAGCTCCGGATCCAAAACGGGGGCGCCCATGTCCACTCGAACCAGGTTGCGCCCCTGCATCGCCAGTTCGATATGCCCGGCCCGTGTTTCAACCCGAATCAGATCTTTGTCAGTCAGCCTTTTGTGGCGGACGAAGCGGGCGAAACACCGGGCGCCATTACCGCACTGCTCAACTTCCTGGCCGTCGCCATTGAATATGCGATAGCGAAAATCGACATCCGGGTCCCGTGGCGGTTCCACCAGCAGGACCTGGTCGCAACCAATCCCGAAGCGGCGGTCTGCCAGACGCCTGATCATGCGACTGTCGAGGTGGAAATGTTGTGAAACCAGGTCAATAACCACAAAGTCATTTCCCAGTCCGTGCATTTTGGTGAACCTTAGGGGACGTCGCCGGCCTCTCCTGGCGCTGCCGGGCTTCATGGCAACACACTCTCGCCGCGCACCAGATCGGCGAAGCCTTCGCGCTGGCGAACGACATAGGGCTGTTTGCCGTCGACCATGATCTCTGCCGCTCGCCCCCTGCTGTTGTAATTGGAGCTCATGACGAAGCCGTAGGCGCCAGCAGAGCGCAGTGCCAGCAGGTCACCGGCTTGCAGCGCAAGGGCGCGGTCTTTGGCGATGAAGTCTGCGGTTTCACATACTGGCCCCACGACATCCCACTGCAGCGGCGCACTATCGTCGCGCGGCACCACCGGGTCGATTGCCATCCACGACTGATAAAGAGCCGGACGCAGCATGTCATTCATGGCGGCGTCGACGACGGCGAAGTTTTTTTCAGGATTGGACTTGAGGTATTCGACCCGGGTCAGGAGCAGGCCTGCGTTGGCAACAATATAACGGCCTGGTTCGAACACCAGGGTTAACGGGCGCTCTCCCACCAATTTGCGCAGCTCACCGATGTACTGCTGGGGAGAAGGTGGCTGCTCGTCGCGATATACCACCCCGAGGCCGCCGCCCAGATCGAGGTGTCTCAGGGGAATGCCCCTGGAGGCGAGCTCATCCACCAACGCCAGCACTCGCTGCAGGGCGTCAAAGAAGGGCTGCGATTCAATTAGCTGGGAGCCGATATGGCAGTCCACTCCCTTCACCTCGATGTGGCTCATGGCAGCGGCCTGTTGATAGACCGCTACGGCGTCAGCTATGTCGATGCCGAACTTGTTTTCACGCATCCCGGTAGCAATGTAAGGATGGGTATTGGCGTCGACATCGGGATTGACCCGAATCGAAACCGGGGCGCACAGCTGGAGTGACTGCGCGACATCCTGCAGGCGCAGGAGTTCGTCTGCCGATTCGACATTGAAGCAGTGAATGCCCCGTTGCAGGGCCATTGCCATTTCCCCGGCGGTTTTCCCCACGCCTGAGAACACCACCTTGGCAGCGTCGCCACCGGCGGCCAGTACCCGCTGCAACTCGCCACCGGAGACGATATCGAACCCGGCGCCAAGGCGTGCCAGCAAGTTCAGCACGGCGAGGTTGGAGTTGGCTTTTACGGCATAGCAAATCAGGTGATCGCAACCCGCAAGAGCCTGCTGATAATCTTTCAGCCTGGCCTCGATGGCCGCCCGTGAATAAACGTAACAGGGAGTGCCGAAACGCTCGGCAATTTCTTCCAGCGCTACCGACTCGGCGTAAAGTCGACCATTTTGGTATGCAAAGGCTGTCATGGTGGGTAGTCGTTTCCCTGGCTGTAAACGGACTAGTTAATCGGGGGTGGCACGGAGTCTTCGGCGCCTTTGATTCGGTCTCGCTGCCGGGTCTCGACACGCTCGGTCTCTTCCCGGGGTGACTCGGGGTCTGCCGGAGGCAAATAGAGCGGCCCTTTCAGACCGCAGGCGGCGAGAAACCAGAGACTTGATGTGATAACCAGGAGAAGGCGCATGGGATGACACTTTTCTGCATTAACCGTCGATTATAACCAGCACAGCCGCGCGCCGGAACGCCTGGTGGGGTTTTTCTGCGTTTATTCGGGAACCCGAGCCGCTTGATGCGCCAGTTTCTGGCCGCGTTGGCGTAGCCTATGCAGGCTTTGATCGACGGCCGCTCGCACCTGTGCCGGGGCGGTACCACCGATATGGTTGCGCGCAGCTATCGACCCTTCCAGGCTGAGGGCCTTGAATACGTCCTCGTCTATCGCACTACTAAAAGCCTGCAATTCCTCGAGACTCAGCTCGGACAGGTCGCGGCCCTGTTCAACGCCAAAGGCTACGGCCTTGCCCACCACCTCGTGGGCGTCGCGAAATGCGGTGCCCTTTCTCACCAGATAGTCAGCCAGATCGGTGGCAGTGGCAAATCCCCGCCTGGCCGCCTGGTACATTACCTCGCGATTCGCGCTGATGTTCGGCACCATGTCGGCATAGGCCTTGAGGCTGTCGCGCACGGTATCTACCGCGTCGAACAGCGGTTCCTTGTCTTCCTGGTTGTCCTTGTTATAAGCCAGGGGTTGCGCCTTCATCAGCATCAGTAGTGACAGCAGGTGGCCGCTGACGCGACCCGCCTTGCCCCGTACCAGCTCCGGCACGTCCGGGTTCTTTTTTTGCGGCATGATGGAAGAGCCGGTGCAGAAACGATCCGGCAAACGAACAAAATTGAATTGAGCCGAGGTCCACAGCACCAGTTCTTCGCTGAAGCGCGACAGATGGGTCATCACCAGGCTGGCGGCAGCGCAGAATTCGATCGCGAAGTCGCGATCAGACACCGAATCCAGCGAGTTTTCAGTCGGCATGTCAAAGCCTAACAGTTCTGCTGTGTAGTGACGATCGATTGGGTAGGTCGTTCCCGCGAGTGCGGCGGCGCCGAGTGGCGATTGGTTCATGCGTCGACGACAGTCCCGCAAGCGCCCATAGTCACGGTCGAGCATCGCCGACCATGCCAGCAGGTGGTGCCCGAAGCTGACCGGTTGCGCGGTTTGGAGGTGGGTAAACCCGGGCATAATGGTATCGGCCTCGGCCGAGGCAAGTTCAACCAGCCCCAACTGCAGGCGAGTAATCTCTGCGCAAATGATATCGATTTGCTGGCGCAGGTAGAGGCGTATGTCGGTCGCAACCTGGTCATTGCGGGAGCGGCCGGTATGCAGCTTCTTGCCGGTGATGCCGATTTTTTCCGTTAGCCTGGCCTCGATATTCATGTGCACATCTTCAAGCTCCAGCGACCATGCAAAGTTGCCGGATTCAATTTCCTGTCGTATTTCCTCCAACCCGGTCCGGATTTTTTCCAGTTCCTGCTGGCTCAGGATATGACATCGGCACAGCATGCTGGCATGAGCCAGTGAGCCCTCGATATCGTGGGCGTAAAGCCGCCGGTCAAAATCGACCGAGGCAGTAAAGCGCTGCACGAAAGCGTCCGTTGGTTCGTTGAAGCGTCCACCCCAAAGCTTGCTGGTTTTGTCCTGGTCCTGCATGGTTTGCCTTGCCCGTTGTGTCAGCCGTGAAAGAGGCGGCCGATTATAGCGTTTCGGCCCCGGGTATCACCAGCCCGGGTGCTGGTCCGAGGCGGCGCCCCGGCTGCAATGGTTTACACTTACCGCAGCCCTTGCCGTTTATTGGTGCAGCCCGGGAGCCGACCGACCCAGTGTCATTGAATAAATCGCGAGACAGTTTTTTCCTGCCTGACCTGTGCAAGGTCGGTGCGGTATTGTTGCTGGTGTTATTGGCCCAATTGCTGGCCCTGGTGCTGACCCTCACGGTCGCTATCGAGTCAGGATTCAGTTGGGAATTCCTGGCGCTGAGCTCGCTGTTTACCCAGTGGGTGACCCTGGCATCTGCCGCCCTGCTGTGTGCATTGCGCCCCTTGCTGGCCGGCCTTACCGTACCCTGGGCGGCAAGCTGGAGTTACCTGCTCATCCTGTTGGTGGCCCTGGCCTGCAGTTTTGGTGGCCGGTATTTGGGCCTGGCTGGCGACCCCGGAGGCGCCGCCTGGCGGAATACTGCGATCCATTTGTCGATTGCGGCCATCGTCGCGGGTATTGCGTTGCGTTATTTTTATTTGCAGCAACAACTGCGGCAACAACAGGAGGCTGAGCTGCGGGCCCGGATAGAGGCTTTGCAGGCGCGAATCAGGCCCCATTTTCTGTTCAACAGCATGAATACGATTGCCAGCCTGATTGCTTCTGATCCAAAACTGGCTGAACAGGCGGTAGAAGACCTGGCCGATCTGTTTCGCCAGAGTCTGGCAGATCAACAGGCCCAGGTGCCCCTCGGTCAGGAAATCGAGCTGTGTCGCCGCTTTGTCGCTATCGAATCACTGCGCCTGGGAGAGCGACTGGAAGTCCAGTGGGACATCGATTCCTTACCCCGGAATGTGGCGATTCCCCGCTTCACCCTGCAGCCTCTGATCGAAAATGCGATCTACCATGGCATCCAGCCATTGCCTGGGGGAGGGCGGGTAGACGTGCGGGTTACCCTGCAGGCTGATCGTTGTCGACTGCAGGTGACAAACCCGGTGGCAAGCGGTGGAAATAGAGCCACGGGTGGTCATAAAATCGCCCTGGAGAATATAAGGAGCAGGATGCAGGCCTTATACGGTGACAAGGCGAGTGTCGATATTCAGCGCGCTGCAGACAGCTTTTGCGTTACGGTTAGCTATCCGCAGGTAGCAGCAGCCGAGGCACGGCGATGAAGCGCAGGGTGTTGGTGGTTGATGATGAACCACTGGCGCGCTCCCGCCTGCTGCGCCTGCTGGAGGAAATCGAGGGATTCGAGCCCTGTGGCGAGGCTAATAGCGGTCAAAGCGCAATCGAGCTGGCGCGTCAACTGGCGGCCGATATCGTATTGATGGATATTCGCATGCCCGGTATGGATGGACTGGAGGCTGCGACCAGGCTTGCTTCGCTATCACCCCCGCCAGCAGTGATTTTTTGCACCGCTTACGATGAATACGCCTTATCGGCCTTCGACGCCAGTGCGATTGCGTACCTGTTAAAACCGGTGCGTCGGGAGCAACTCGCCACGGCATTGCAGCGGGCTGTGCGATTGAACCAGGCCCAGCTCGGGGTTCTGCGGCCCGTGACTGACCCGGCGCAAAAGGCCTACCTGAGCACCCGCTCCCAACGCGGGGTGGAGCTTATTCCGCTGGCCGATATTCGCTGCCTGGTGGCTGAGCACAAATACGTAACCGTGGTCCATTCCGGCGGCGAGCAACTGGTCGATAAAAGCCTCAAGGAACTCGAACTGGAACATCCCGAGCTATGGGTTCGTACCCACCGCAATGCCCTCGTTGCCATCGCCTGGATAGAGGCGCTGGAGCGAGCGCCCCGGGGGCAGTACTTTGTGCGCCTGGGGGGTACTCATCACCGCCCCCAGGTCAGCCGCCGTCACCTGGCCCGCCTGCGAGACCTCGTCGAGCAATTGTGAGCCTATCGTTGTATTATCTCCCGCTTACGGGTCGCCCTGCGCCTTGCAGGATAGAGTCGTTGCTAAGCGCTGACAGCAGATTGGCCGGCCACCAGTAATACCGTTTATGATTGAGTACAGCTCTGATCAACTGGTCAGAGCTGTACTGGTTTTGAGTGCCTGGAGGCAGCCCTTCGAATGCAGGAAAAAATGCGCATTGCGACCCGAGAGAGCCCGCTGGCACTGTGGCAGGCGAATTATGTCAAGGCGGCGTTGCAGCGGGAGCATCCTGCGCTTCAAGTCGAACTCCTTGGAATGACCACCCGGGGCGATAAGATACTCGATACACCGCTGGCAAAAGTTGGCGGCAAGGGGCTCTTCGTCAAGGAGCTTGAAATGGCCATGCTCGAGGGGATGGCGGATATCGCGGTGCACTCGATGAAAGACGTGCCGATGGAATTTCCCGAGGGGCTGGAGCTGGGCGTGATTTGCGAGCGTGAAGATCCCCGGGATGCCGTGGTTTCCCATCGTTACAGGTCGCTGGATGAGCTTCCCCCCGGTGCCAGGCTGGGAACATCCAGCCTGCGTCGCCAATGCCAGTTGCGTGCGCTCAGGCCCGACCTGCAGGTGTTGGATCTGCGCGGAAACGTGAATACTCGCCTGCGCAAGCTCGATGAGGGGCAGTACGACGCCATCATACTGGCGGCGGCGGGATTGAAACGGCTTGGCCTGGCGCAGCGCATTGCCAGCTGCATGGCGGTGGAGCAGAGCCTGCCAGCCGGTGGCCAGGGAGCTGTGGGTATCGAACTGCGTAGCGATGATGCTCGTACCCGCAAGCTGCTGGGTAGCCTTACCCATGTTGCCAGCGAGCGCTGTGTGAGGGCCGAGCGGGCAATGAATGCGAGTTTGCAGGGCGGTTGCCAGGTTCCCATAGCCTGTTATGCCATCGAGCGAGGCGAGGACTTATGGCTGAGAGGGCTGGTTGGGCATCCCGATGGCAGTGTAGTGTATCGCGCCGAGGCGAGCGCGGCACTGCAGCAACCCGAGCGCCTGGGGCAGCAGGTTGCAAGGATGTTGCTGGATCAGGGCGCAGGCGATATTCTTGCCGAAATATATAACAACGCCGGTAATGACTAACGTACTGCTTGGTGGCAAGTGTATCTGGCTGACCCGCCCGGTCGGCACCGCCAGCCAGTTGCCGCAGCGGCTTGAAAGCCTGGGAGCCAGGGTATTGCAGGCCCCGCTACTGGATATCCAGCCGCTGGATGAGGATCATCCGGCGCTGCAGGCGGGGTTCGTGCGCCTGCAGCAGCTGCCAGGGTACCGGCATGTCATTTTTATCAGTGGCAACGCTGTGCGCTACGGCATGGCAATGATCAATCGTAGCTGGCCCGAGCTACCGCCGGGTATAAACTGGTACGCCATAGGCAGTGGTAGCGCAAAACAACTTGCCGGATTTGTGAAGCATGTGCAGCACCCGCCGGGTCCCCGGATGGATACAGAGGCGCTGCTGTCTGTGCCCGGATTGCAGTCGGTTGCGGGAGACAAGGTGTTGATCGTGCGCGGCCTCGGGGGGCGCGAAGCCCTCGCTCAGGCCTTGCGGTCGAGGGGGTGCGAGGTGGACTATCTCGAAGTCTACCGACGCGCCAAGTCTGATACACTACCGGCACAGGTGAGTCGCGATTTAAAGTCAGGAAGCATCGACTTTATCGTGGCTGCCAGCGGTGAGTCCGTTGCAGCGCTGGTGGCAAAGGTATCTGGCGGCACCCGGGAATTGGGTGCTGCTATTGTTGTTCCCGGCGAGCGAGTGGCATTATTGGCACGGGAAATGGGCTTCGGGCACATAGTTGTTGCGGCCAATGCCAGCGACGACGCGGTTCTCGAAGCATTGATTGGCGCGACCCAACAGCAGGGGTAATAGTGTGAGCACGGAATCGGAAAAACCCAAAAACACCGTCGCTGGGACTGATAAGAAAGCTGCAACAAATGACGGCAACAGCAATAGCGCGGTAAACAGGCCGCCAGAGGATAAACCAGCGGTCGAGCAACCGGCTACGACAGAAACCAAAGGCGCTATCGGGCATCAGGCTTCGACAAGCTCACCGGGTAGCAGCTCGCTGGGCGGCAGTTCGATCGGGTCCTCTACGGCGCCCGCCGGGCCCGCCAGGGTCGAGCAGAAATCCGGCTCCTCTGGTGGTGGCTCCTGGCTATCCGGCATGGCGCTGTTGCTGGCACTGGCGGCACTCGCCGGGACTGCTTACCAGTGGTGGATGCAACAGAATGTGGTCGAGGAAGAGGTTCAGGAAGAACCCTGGCGTGATCAGCTGTCGCAATTGGGGCAACAGTCCGGGGAGCTGAAGACACAGCTGGAATCGGGGTTGGGCGCGCTTGAAGACCAGCTTGGCGCCACCCGTTCGCAATTACAGGCGGTGCAGCAGGAAACGACTTCCGATATCAGGGAATTGTCCGCCGTTAACGAGGATTTGCTGAAACAGCTTGCCAAACTGGGTAGCGCCGACCGGGATGACTGGAAGCTGGCCGAAGTCGAGTACTTACTCAGGCTGGCGCATCAGCGAGTCGTTATGGGCGGTGAGTTGAGCAGCGCCGCATCACTGCTTGCCAATGCCGACAATGCCCTGGTCGAGTTGAATATGGCCGGTCTGCATCAAGTGCGTAAACAAGTCGCCCGGGACCTGGCAGCAGTGCGCGCAGCCCAGCAATTGGATAGCGAGGGAGTGTACCTGCGGCTAGAGGCACTGCAGCAGCAGTCATCTGATCTGCCATTTTTTGGTATGCCGGAAATCAGTGAAAGCGATGTCCAAAGCGGCGAGTCGGCGGGCGACCTGTTCGACCTGGCTGCCCAGGACTGGCAGGCGGCTCTCGACAAGGGCTGGGACCAGGCTGTCGAAAAGTTCAAGACGCTGGTAGTTGTGCAAAAACGGGACGGAGCCATTGAGCCACTGCTCTCCGAAGCCTGGCAGCGTCTGGTTCGTGAGCGCCTCGCGCTTGATCTCGAGCAGGCCAAGAATGCGCTGGTTTTGCAGCAGCAAACTATTTACCGGGAAGCGCTGGGCAATGCGGCGGAACTGGTCCAGAGCCACTACCTTACAGACGACCCGGCCACCCGCTCGGTGTTGCAGGAGCTGAAGAGCCTGCAGCAGGAAAAAATAGTTGCGCAATTGCCGGATGTGTCGGGTTCCCAGGAGGCAATCCGCGCCTACATCGACCGCAAGTACCAGTCTCGGGAAAGTGCGGCGCCCGCGGCTGAAGATGCTAGCGACGATAGCGCGCCGGCGACATCCTCAGATGATGGTTATGATTGGCAGCAGATGGGGACCGATTAAATGAGACGTTTATTCCTGATATGTTTAGCGGCCTTACTGGCCGGAGTGTTCCTGGTCGGCCTGCTGGAAAAAGATCCCGGCTATGTGCTCATCGCCTATGGTGATACCACCGTGGAAATGAGTGTCTGGACCGGCATTGGGCTGACATTGGCTGGCTTTTTCCTGCTTTACCTGCTGTTGCGCAGTTGGAGCAACACCCGAAAAATCCCCGCCAAAATGGGCGGCTGGATGGAGCAGCGCAATGAAAAGGCCGTAAGCAACCAGGCCAATCGAGGTCTCACGGCTTTTGTCGAAGGAAAATGGGACCGCGCTAGCAAGAATCTGGAACAGGTAGCGGATCGCTCCGATACACCCTTGGCCTATTATTTGCTGGCGGCCCAGGCGGGGCATGCCATGGGTGACGACGCGACGGCAGAAAAGAATCTTCACAAGGCCCGGAAAAATTCCGGCAATAATACATCCGAGTTGGCGGTGGGCCTCGCCCAGGCGCAGCTGCAGCTTGATCGAGGTCAGCTGGAGCAGGCTCTGGCGACACTGACCCGGGTAAAGACACTGTCTTCCTCACATCCGGTTACTGTAAAGCTGTTAGCGCAGACCTATGAGCGGCTCGATGACTGGGAACAATTGCGCAAACTCCTGCCCGAGTTGAGGCGATCCCAGGCGATACCCGCTGTCGAGCTGGCAAAACTGGAACGAAAGGTTTTCAGCTCGCTTATGAGGCAAACAACCTCGGTATCGCCGAATGCCGTGGCGCAGCTGGAGAAGACCTGGAAATTGCTGCCAAAGGAACTTGCCGGCGACCCCGAAATGGAAGCTGTTTACGCAAGCCAGTTGATTACAGCAGGGGCACCGGCGGTGGCCGAAAAATTCCTGCGCAAGGCTTTGCGCAAGTCCTGGGACGACCGTCTCGTACATTGCTATGGTCTGGCTCCAGGGGAGGATTTGGTGCAGCAGCTGCAGCTGGCGGAGAGTTGGTTGAAAGATCGGCCAAACAATCCTGAACTGCTGCTATGTCTCGGGCGCCTGGCACTGGATAATCAAGCCTGGGACAAGGCCCAGGAATACCTTGAGGCCAGCTTGCAGTTGAGCAATCGCCCGGAAACCTGTGCTGAGCTTGCCAATTTGCTGGCTCGTTTGGGTAAGCCGGAGCAAAGCGTGGACTATTTCCAGCAGTGCGTTCAGGGCGCTGCCGCCGCTACCGCATTGGCCCCTCTGCCCAGGCCGGCGGTGGTTGCCTCCCTTCCTCCGGGTGGGGAGCCGGGGAAACCAGCTGCCTGAGCATCCCGGCGGTGTCATTGGGGGCGGTCATGCTCAAGGTGGATTTTACCCGTGAGTGTGACTGAAGCGCCCACTTACCTGGCCGGCTGCGCCCCTGCCGACCCCCTCGGCAAAACCGGCAAGTTGATCGCGAGACATCTCGCCACGGCTTGTGTGGCATGGTTTTCAAGCGCAGTGGCTGCCCAGTGCGAATGTGCCTGGCAGGGCCCGTTCAGCTGGCTGGTGGAAGATGCGGATTATATCGTGCTGGGGGAAGTGGTTGCCAGGCGTGGCAATTCTTTCGACCTCAGGGTGATGCTTTCGCTGCGGGGGCAGTCCGGCAGCGACATGATTCGCATCTGGGGAGAGCGGGGCGGCGACCTTTGCCGGCCCGATGTCAGCTTATTCCCGGTTGGCGGGCAGTGGCTGTTTGCATTGCAGGAAATATCCGCAATCCCTCCCGGCGGTTTTAATCCATCAACCCCCAATATCAGCTACGGTCGTCCCGGCGACTACACCTTGTCAAAATGCGGGGCTTACTGGTTAGAACACCGCGATGGATTGCTCAGCGGCAATATCACTTCCCTGTTCCAGTGGGATTACGCGCCAGAAATGAACCCTGTGCCGGTAAGCCTGGTGCAGGCGTTCATTGAAGGCGAGGCGGGATATGCCGATATTATCGAGGTCAGCGACGAGGTGACCAGTAAAGAGGCGTGGCTGCGAAAAATGCGCCAGCGGATGCGGGAGGGCTCGTGAAAGGGCCGGTGCCACCGGCATTTTCCGGGTCAGTTCGGCGACTAAAAGATATCCAGTGCCTGCCAAATTTCGTCGATGCGTTTTTTTACCGCGCCCGACATCGCGATAGGCCTGCCCCATTCCCGGTGGGTTTCTCCGGCCCACTTGTTGGTGGCGTCGAAGCCAATCTTGGAGCCCAGCCCTGAGACTGGTGATGCAAAGTCGAGGTAATCTATCGGAGTGTTTTCGACAATGAGAGTGTCGCGAGCGGGGTCCATGCGAGTTGTCATCGCCCAGATCACATCGTTCCAGTCCCGTGCATTGATATCGTCATCGGCGACTATCACAAACTTGGTGTACATGAATTGGCGGAGGAAAGACCAGACACCCATCATCACGCGTTTGGCGTGGCCCGGGTATTGCTTTTTTATGGTAACGACTGCCATGCGGTAGGAGCAGCCCTCGGGCGGCAAATAAAAATCGACGACTTCGGGGAACTGCTTTTTCAATATGGGTACAAACACTTCGTTCAGGGCCAGCCCCAGTATTGCCGGCTCGTCGGGCGGTCGTCCCGTATAGGTGCTGTGATAAACAGGTTTGTCACGACAAGTGATGGTGTCGATGGTAAAAACCGGGAACCTGTCCACTTCGTTATAGTAGCCGGTGTGGTCTCCAAACGGACCCTCATCAGCAAAATCGTTCGGGGCTATATGGCCTTCCAGCACAATCTCGGCACTCGCTGGTACGGTGAGCCTGTTAGACAGGCAATTGGCAACCTCTGTACGCGAGCCCCGCAGCAGTCCGGCGAAACCAAATTCGGATAATGAATCGGGCACCGGGGTGACCGCACCCAGGATGGTCGCCGGGTCAGCGCCGAGTGCCGCGGTCACCGGGAAGGCTTGACCCGGATTGGCTGCCTGGAATTCCTTGAAATCCAGGGCTCCGCCGCGGTGCGCCAACCAGCGCATGATAAGCCGGTTCTTGCCTATCACTTGCATGCGGTAGATGCCGATATTCTGGCGCTCCTGCCGCGGACCCCGCGTGATGACCAATGGCCATGTCACCAGTGGTCCAGCATCACCCGGCCAGCAGGTCTGGATTGGCAGCGCCCGCAGGTCAACCGCATCCCCCTCCATGATGCGCTGTTGGCAAGGGGGTTTCTTCACCAGCTTGGGGCCCATATTCAACACTTGCTTGAAGACAGGCATTTTTTGCCAGGCGTCCCTGAGGCCCCTGGGTGGATCCGGCTGGCGCAGGAACGCCAGCAATTCTCCAATTTCACGCAGACTGCTGATCGAGTCAGATCCCATGGCAAGGGCAACGCGGCGTTGAGTGCCAAACAGGTTAGCCAGGACCGGCATTTCACTGCCCTTGACGTTTTCAAATAGCAGGGCCGGTCCGCCGCGCTTCAAGGTGCGATCGCAAATTTCGGTAATTTCAAGATAGGGATCAACGGCGATGGGGATACGTTTTAGTTCGCCCTCGCGTTCCAGGAAAAGGATAAACTGGCGCAGGTCGCCGTATTGCACGGTCAAACAGGCCCCTGGGATCGCGTGGTCGCTGCTTTGGGTAGGCCAGTGATGGGTCTGGACAGCTTCATGGTACGCCTTGAATTACTTTTTGCCCTTCATGGAGTCGAAGAATTCATCGTTGGTTTTGGTTTTTCGCAGCCGGTCCAGCAAGAATTCTATTGCCGGTGTATCTTCCATCGAGTGTAACAGCTTGCGCAAAATCCACATCCGCTGCAGCTCTTCTTCGCTGGTTAGCAACTCCTCGCGGCGGGTTCCGGAGCGGCGAATATTGATCGCCGGGTAGACCCGTTTCTCGGCTATTTTTCGGTCGAGGTGAAGCTCCATATTGCCGGTGCCCTTGAACTCCTCGTAGATGACTTCATCCATTTTTGAGCCAGTGTCTATCAGTGCGGTTGCGATAATCGTCAGGCTACCGCCTTCCTCAATGTTGCGAGCTGCACCAAAAAACCTTTTCGGCCGTTCCAGCGCATGGGCGTCTACTCCACCTGTCAGCACCTTGCCGGAAGAGGGTACGATGGTGTTATAAGCTCTGGCGAGGCGAGTGATCGAGTCGAGCAGGATGATGACATCTTTTTTGTGCTCCGCCAGACGCTTGGCCTTTTCTATGACCATTTCTGCCACTTGTACATGGCGTGCGGGGGGCTCGTCGAAGGTTGATGCGACCACCTCGGCATCGCGGTTGACCCCTACCGAGCGCTGCATTTCGGTAACCTCTTCAGGGCGCTCGTCGATGAGCAATACGATAATGTGGCACTCCGGGTTATTGCGAATGATGCTTTGCGCAATATGCTGCAGCATCAGTGTCTTACCGGCCTTGGGCGGCGCTACGATCAGGCCGCGTTGGCCCTTGCCGATGGGGGCGGCAAGATCGATGACCCTCCCGGTCAAGTCTTCGGTGCTGCCGTTTCCGGCCTCGAGAATAAGACGTTTGTTGGGGAACAGCGGCGTCAGGTTTTCGAACAGCACCTTGATCCGGGACTGCTCGGGTTTGGTGAAGTTGATGTCGTTGACCTTTAGCAGGGCAAAGTAACGCTCACCCTCCTTTGGCGGCCGGATCTTGCCAGAGACCGTGTCGCCAGTGCGCAGGTTGAAGCGCCGTATCTGGCTTGGTGACACGTAGATATCGTCGGGTCCGGCAAGGTATGAACTGTCTGCCGACCGAAGGAACCCGAAGCCATCCTGGAGTATCTCCAGTACTCCATCGCCATAAATGTCTTCACCGCTTTTGGCGTGCTTTTTAAGAATGGCAAAGATGATATCTTGCTTGCGGGAGCGGGCTACATTTTCCTGTCCCTGATCCTTGGCGATCTCGATCAACTCGGGAATAGGTTTGGTCTTAAGGTCAGTCAGATTCATATTGGGGGTGCTTTAGGAGAGTATGGTTGATGTAGTAACGCGATGGCGTAGCCAAGGCACAACGACAGAAGCGTCTTGTGAGAGGATTTCCTGTATCTTTTGAGCGGGCTATTTCGACGAGATGTGTGCTTTTTTTAAAACTGTATCACCGAACGGTGGGCTCGTCCAGCAACAGCGTCATTATTGTAACGCGGAAGCAAGGAATTGCAACCGCGCTCACAGCTTCAGATGGCAGCGTCTATGAATTCTTTCAATTGGGTTTTGGAGAGTGCGCCTACCTTGGTGGCCTCGGCGTTACCGCCCTTGAACAACATCAGCGTTGGAATGCCGCGAACGCTGTATTTCTGGGGAGTTTCGCCATTGCTATCCACGTCAACCTTACACACTTTGAGGCGACCCTCGTACTCTTCCGCAATTTCTTCCAGTACCGGTGCGATCATTTTGCAGGGTCCACACCATTCTGCCCAAAAATCGACCAGTACCGGTTGGTCGCTACTGAGTACTTCCTGCTCAAATGCACTGTCGGTCACGTGAATGATGGCGTCGCTCATAGTTGTCTCCAGTATCGACGATAGGCTGATTTCGAGGCAGCGCATCATAGCACCGTTTTCTGAAAGATGGCAAAAAGCGGAAGCCAAATTCAGCGTAATTTACTATGCTTGCTCCAGACAGGGTTTTCAGGAGTGCATCTTGGCGAAATTTAAACATCCGCCGCAGGGCCCGGTAGCAACCATCGATATGGGGTCAAACAGCTTTCACCTCTTGATAGTCAATTGGCGACAAGGGCGGCTGTCGCCTGTTTTTGTGACGGTGGAGCGGGTCCAGACTGCGCTGTTAATGCAAGGTGACCTTATTACTGACGAGGCAGAGCAGCGGGTGTTATCCTGCTTGCGACGGTTTCGAGACATCGCCGACCAGCACGGTTGCGAGAGAATTGTTGCCGTTGGTACCTCGGCGTTGCGCCAGGCCAGTAATGCCGACAAGTTGCTGGCCAAGGCGGAGGGCATCCTGGGTTGGCCGGTTATCGTGCTCAGTGGTGCCGATGAAGCCAGGCTGATATACCGGGCTGTTGCCTTCGTGCGGAGTAATTTGCGGGACAGGATGCTGGTGCTGGATATCGGCGGCGGCAGCACCGAAATCGTTACCGGGAGCGGTGGCAGAATTGATGATCTCGAAAGCTTGCCGCTGGGGTGTGTCAGTAGCCTTAAGGAGTATTTTCCTGGCGGGGTACTGAATCACAATAATTTCGAAGCCTGTGTGCATGCCGCCCGTCAGCGACTCGCGCCATTGGAATCGCGTTTTCGGGTGGTTCCCGGCATGGAGGCGGTGGGCTGTTCGGGCACTGCGCTGGCCATCGCTGAGTTACTGGGGCTGCAGCAGGTGTCTCGCCCGGATCTCCTGTATCTGCGTGATCGACTGCTGGCACGCTTCAGTCGGATTGAAGATGTGTGCATAGAGAGCCTCGACAATAATCGCAGCAGGCTGTTGGTGCCGGGTCTCGCCGTTTTGATTGCACTCGTTGATGCATTTGCAATTGCCCGTCTGGCAACGGCCGAAGTTGCATTGCGAGAGGGTGTCGCGTTGGCCTGGTATCAGGGGGATGAAGCCCTGAATTCGGAACTCTCAGCAGGCATTGCTATCTAAGCCACAAGCTCCGTCAGAGACCCTGCCCATGCATCAACAACGTTTGCTATTGCTGGGTGCAGTGCTGTTAGCCGTAGTCCTTTTCTTCGCGCTCGATATCGACGAGTATTTCAGTCTCGAACATTTTAATCAGCAGCGTGAAGTGCTGGCCCGGAAGCTCGGCGCCTACCCCGTGCTGTCCGCACTCAGCTTTTTTTTGGTCTATGTGCTGGTGACCGCGCTTTCGCTGCCCGGGGCAGCGGTGATGACCCTCGCGGGCGGGGCGCTGTTTGGTTTCAGCAAAGGCGTGTTGCTGGTTTCCTTTGCCAGCACGATCGGCGCAACGCTTGCCTTTTTGCTGTCTCGCTGGCTGTTCAGGTCCTGGGTGCAGCAGCGCTTTGGGCACCATCTGGCCAGCGTCAACCGAGGGATCGAGAAAGATGGCGTGCGTTACCTGTTTACCCTCAGGCTGGTTCCGCTTTTCCCATTTTTTGTAATCAACCTGTTGATGGGCTTGACGCCGATCAAGGTGCGTGAATTTTTCCTGGTGAGCCAGCTGGGCATGTTGCCGGCGACACTGGTGTTCGTAAATGCCGGTACCCAGCTCGCGACGGTGGAATCGCTGGGAGATCTGCTGTCACCGGCGCTGCTGTTGTCCTTTGCATTGCTCGGGCTGTTTCCCTGGCTGATCAAATGGTTGACCGGGTGGCTGGCCCAACGCAGGCAATTGCAACGGTATTCCAGGCCAGTGCAGTTTGATGCCAACCTGATCGTGATTGGTGCCGGCTCCGCAGGATTGGTGGCATCACTGATCGCGGCTGCGGTTAGAGCAAAGGTGGTGTTGATAGAGAAGCACAGGATGGGCGGCGACTGCCTCAATACCGGCTGCGTCCCCAGCAAGACCCTGATCAGTTCGGCCCGTCTGGCACACCAGATCGGCAGGGCAGCAGAATTTGGTATCGATGCAAAGGTGGCAGGTGTTGATTTTGCAAGGGTGATGTCCCGGGTTCAGAAAACGATAAAGGCTATCGAGCCACACGACTCGGTGGAGCGTTACACCGAGCTGGGTGTAGATTGCGTGCGGGGGGATGCGGAGCTGCTTTCTCCCTGGGAGGTCAAAGTCGGTGATCGTGTTATCAGTGCCCCAAAGGTCATTATCGCCACTGGTGCCATGCCGCGAATTCCGCCGATCCCGGGATTGGAACTGGTTCCGCATACCAGCTCCGACGATCTGTGGCAGTTGCGCGAATTGCCCCGGCGGCTGCTGGTTTTAGGTGGCGGCCCTATTGGGTGCGAGCTGGCCCAGGCCCTGGCCCGGCTTGGCTCCAGGGTGAGCATTCTCACTCGTGCCGCGGGCTTGTTACCCCGGGAGGATGAGGATGTTGCCGATTTTATTGGCCGGCGATTTGCCGCTGAGGATATCCGTGTACTTTGCGATCATCACGCCCGGGCGTTCACTGCGACCGATGGTGGTTACAGCTTGACGGCGGAGCACTGTGGTAATGAGGTGGAGATACCCTTTGATCTGGTATTGATCGCGGTCGGGAGGCAAGCTGCGGTGGCGGATTTGGGCCTGCAATCACTGGGTATCAGAACCACCGAGGCCGGCACCCTGGAGGTGAACGAGTACCTGCAAACAGCGGTGCCCACTGTGTATGCTTGTGGTGATGTTGCGGGACCCTATCTGTTCACCCATATGGCTTCTCATCAGGCCTGGTTTGCTACCGTCAATGCGCTGTTCGGCCGCTTCAAACGCTTCAAAGTCGATTATTCCGTGGTGCCATGGGCGACTTTTACTGACCCGGAGGTGGCGCGCGTGGGTCTGAATGAAGCTGATGCCCGGGCACAAAATACAGCCTATGAGCTCAGCGTCTACTCTTTTGAGGGTCATGACCGGGCGCTGGCCGAGGGCGACAACCAGGGTTTTGTGAAAGTACTGACAGTGCCTGGCAAAGACCGTATTCTAGGTGCGACCATTGTTGGCCCCCATGCTGGAGAGCTGATCGGTGAATTTGTCACTGCGATGCGCAATAAACTGGGAATGAAAAAAATACTCGGCACAATCCATATTTACCCGACATGGTCCGAAGCGAATAAGTTTGCTGCTGGCAACTGGCGCAAGGCCCATGCCCCCGGGCTGGTATTGAGCTGGATCGAAAAGTACCACCGCTGGGTTCGCACTGGATAATTTTTCCACAAGATGGTTTGATAGCAGTGAACGATAGTTCCGGGAGGAGGTGTTCAGGATGGGTAAAGTAGCGGTGGTATTGTCCGGTTGCGGTGTTTATGACGGGGCTGAGATTCACGAGAGTGTGTTGACCTTGTTGCGATTGTCGGAACGGGGGATCAGCTACCAGTGCCTCGCACCGAATATTGACCAAATGCACGTTGTCAATCACCTCAGTGGAGAGGTGGCAGCCGGTGAAAGCAGGAATGTGCTGGTAGAGGCTGCGCGAATAGCCCGTGGCGAGGTCCTGGACTTGAAGGATGCCAGTGTCGATGATTACGATGCCCTGTTTGTGCCCGGGGGTTTCGGCGCCGCCAAAAACCTTTGTGATTTCGCTGTCAAAGGGGCGGATATGACAGTGCAGCCCGACTTTCTGAGGTTTGCGGTAGGCATGCACAAAGCCGGTAAGCCGATTGGCCTGATGTGCATCGCGCCCGCGATGTCGGCGCGAATTTTTGGTGAGGGCGTGAACTGTACTATCGGGACCGACGCCGACACGGCCGCCGCGATCGAGGCGATGGGAGGCAAGCATATCGGTTGCCCCGTCGAAGAGGCAGTGATTGATCGCGAGCGAAAGCTGGTGACTACCCCGGCCTATATGCTTGCCGGTAATGTCGCCGAGGCCGCCAGCGGGATTAATCGCCTGGTGGATGAAGTATTGGCGATGTGCTAGCGTTCGCGCCGGAGCCGGTTGGGTCGGGGCGTAATAATAGATGCACCCTCGCGGTAGCTATCGGCTTGTCCCTGTAATCCTGCCACGCGGTAATTGAAACATTGATTATTTTTTTGCCCTGGCGAATCACCTGGCATTCAGCGTAACTCTCCTGAAGCCTGCCAGGGCGCAAGTAATCGATGGCAAAATTGACGACCTTGGGTACCGTCGTGGTATTTTGTGTCAGGAGTATATGAAGCGAAGCCGACATCTCCATAAACCCGGCAATCACCCCGCCGTGCAAGGCCGGCAAACTCGGGTTGCCAACGTTATCGTGGTTCGGTGGCAGGGTGAAAAGCAGTGAGCTGCCTATAGGGATGCAGGACATCCCGATAAGCCTGGCGTAGGGGATTTCATGGAGCAGGCGCGCGAACTCGCGGTTTTCCCGTGCCTTGAGCAATCGCTCACCGAGCTTCATAAGGGCTGTCCCGGTTGCCCGGGGTTTTTACCCATTCGCATGAAGGTGGCGACACAATAGGCGATGGGTCGATTCGCATCGACCTGGAAAGCAGTCCCCCGGGCAAAAATGACATTGTCGGTGATGCGGTAGATCCGGGCTTCGCCAAATACGCTCGTACCGGGTTCGGCGGCGCCCATATAGTCGATGCGCAGGTCAAGGGTTGGACAAATCTCGCGATTTTGCAGCGCAAGGGGAGCCGCAACACCCAGCGCTGTATCCATCAAGGTTGTCAATGCTCCGCTATGAATAATTCCCGTAGCGGGGTCGCCAACGATAGATTCGCTGTAGGGAAGGACCAGCGTCACGCCTTGCTGGCTGGCTTTTGCAACCCCAATGCCGAGTAGTTCGCAATGCCGCACTGAGGCAACGAACCGGGTGGCGAAGTGATGCGGGTCGGGGGTCGTCAAAAAAATTGGTCCTGGTTGCAGCGAGGCGCAATCATGGTAACGGTGGTGCGTAAAGATTGACAGTTTCACGCCGGT
>JAHEGP010000021.1 GCA_024645065.1 Cellvibrionales bacterium
AACAGCGATTGGGGACCGGGCACGCGGTGCTGCAGGCGCTGCCCAGGGTCAAGCCAGACAGCACAGTACTTATCCTGTACGGTGACGTTCCGCTGTTGTCCGCCTCCACCCTGGCGCAGTTACTCGAAGCCGCCGGTGAGAAGTCTTTGGGGCTGTTGACCGTCGAGCTGGATAATCCTGCCGGTTACGGTCGTATTCTCCGGGACGATAGCGGCAAAGTTTACGCCAATGTGGAAGAAAAAGACGCCAGCACTGAACAAAGACAAATCCGGGAGGTCAACACCGGGATACTTGCGGTCAATTCGAGGGATTTGCAGCGTTGGCTGCCAAGGTTGCGCAACGATAACGCCCAGGGTGAATATTACCTCACCGATATCATTGCAATGGCGGCAGAAGAGGGTTTTACGATTGACTGCCCTCATCCGCAATCTTCCCAGGAGGTAGAGGGCGTTAATAGTCGTTCACAACTGGCCGCCCTTGAGCGATGGCAGCAAGCTCGCCTTGCCGCGCAACTCATGGCGGAGGGAGTGACCCTGCATGATCCTGCACGCATCGATATCAGGGGCAAGCTGAGTACCGGGTGCGACGTCACAATTGACGTCAACGTCATTTTTGAAGGTGAGGTCAGGCTCGGCGACAACGTTACTATCGGGCCCAATTGTGTTATCAGCAATGCAGTTATAGGTGATAATGTAAGGATTGAAGCCAACTCGATAATTCAAGATGCCGAGCTGGCTGAAAATACCACTGTGGGACCCTTCGCTCGATTGCGCCCCGGGGCCAGGTTGATGGCGGGGGCGAAAGTCGGAAATTTCGTCGAAATCAAGAAATCAGTGCTGGGACAGGGCGCAAAGGTAAACCACCTCAGCTATATTGGTGACAGTGATATCGGCGATCGCGTCAATGTTGGAGCCGGTACCATAACCTGCAACTATGACGGTGTGAACAAACACAAAACCGTGATTGGCGAGGATGTATTCGTCGGGTCAAATACCTCGATTGTTGCGCCGGTAACCGTTGGAGCCGGCGCGACGATTGGCGCCGGTTCGGTCATTACCAGCGATGTTAAAGGCCAACAGTTGGCAGTAGCGCGAGCCAAGCAAAAGAACCTCGATGGCTGGTCGAGGCCCCGGAAAAAATCGACAGAAGACAGGTAATTTAACGCATGTGTGGAATCGTTGGAGCAGCGGCGCGTCGCCCGGTTGCCGAAATACTCATTGAGGGCTTGCGCAGGCTGGAGTACCGGGGTTACGACTCGGCCGGACTGGCCGTGCTGCAAAACAACAAGCTGGAAGTCTGCAAGGAAGTCGGCAAGGTAGCCGTACTGGCCGACAGTGTTGCCAAGGGAGAGTGGCTGGGACAGTGCGGTATCGCTCACACGCGTTGGGCGACACATGGCAAGCCATCCCAACGCAACGCTCATCCCCACACATCGATGCAGCGCCTTGCCCTGGTGCACAACGGCATCATTGAAAACCACGAGGCGTTGCGTCGACAACTGCAGGACATTGGTTATGAATTTGTGTCTGAGACTGACACCGAGGTCATCGTTCACCTGATCGACTCCCAAATCCAGAACGGGCTGGATCTGTTTGCCGCCATAAAGGCATCGGTCCCGGAACTGGAAGGGGCTTTTGGACTTGCTGTGATCAGCCTCGATGAGCCCGACCAGGTCATTTGTGCCCGGTCGGGCAGCCCGCTGGTTATCGGCATTGGCATCGGTGAAAACTTTATTGCCTCGGATCAACTCGCCCTGCGCCAGGTCACGGATCGTTTCGTTTACCTGGAAGAGGGTGATTTCGCCCGTATCACGCCAAAAAATTATGATATATGGAACGCCGATGGAGAGCCGGTATCCCGTGACGTGACCTGGATTTCCGAAGCGGCGGACGCGGCAGATAAAGGCCATTACCGCCACTACATGCTCAAGGAAATTTACGAGCAGCCCCAGGTCATTCGCAACACCCTGCAGGGCCGTCTTGGCAGTGACCGTATCCTGGAACAGGTACTAGGTGCCGAGGCGCAGTTGATCCTGGACCGCACCCGGGCAGTTCAGATCGTTGCCTGTGGCACGAGTTACCACGCCGCCATGGTCGCAAAATACTGGATCGAAGGAATTGCCGGAGTGCCTTGCCGGGTGGAAGTTGCGAGCGAATTTCGCTATCGCGAATTTGTGGTTGAGGACAATACCCTGTTGGTCACGATTTCCCAGTCGGGAGAAACTGCAGATACCCTGGCGGCTCTCAGGTTGGCCAAGACCCTGGGTTACGCGGCAACCTTGACGGTGTGCAATGTAGGGCAAAGTTCACTGGTGAGAGAGTCTGACCTCGCCCTGATGACCGAGGCCGGCCCGGAAATCGGGGTTGCCTCGACCAAAGCCTTCACGACCCAATTGGTCGCTTTGATTATTCTTACGGTTGCCCTGGGGCGCCGTCACAAGCTGACTGCAGAATCGGAAGCGGCCATTGTCCAGGGGCTGCATACCCTACCCGCGATGGCAGAGCTGGCGCTCACCCTTGATGAGCAGATAGAGAGGATATCCGAGGCATTTGCCGATAAGCACCACGCCTTGTTCCTGGGGCGCGGTGTGCAGTGGCCAGTGGCCATGGAAGGGGCGCTGAAGCTCAAGGAGATTTCCTATATCCACGCCGAATCCTATCCCGCCGGGGAGTTGAAACACGGGCCGCTGGCGCTGGTAGATGCGGATATGCCGGTGGTGGCGGTAGCCCCAAACAACGAATTGCTGGAAAAGCTCAAGTCGAACCTTGAAGAAGTGCGCGCCCGGGGAGGACAGTTGTTCGTGTTTGCAGACGGTCAGTCGGGCTTCAAGAATGAGCCCGGTGTGACAGTTATTCCCATGCCCCATATTCCGGATATCATTGCACCGATAATCTATACCCTGCCCTTACAGCTACTGTCCTATCATGTGGCCGTGCTCAAAGGTACTGATGTCGATCAACCCCGCAACCTGGCCAAGTCAGTGACGGTTGAGTAGCAGGATATTCCCTGGTGTGGCCATCCGCTCAGAAGTGGCGTTCGAGCAGGCACAAATAATGTGCCTATTCGTGAAGGATTTCACTAAAACTGCTAGAGATAATGGCCCGCCCTGAGGGCAGGTGGGCTCTCAGCGATCAGCTTTGCCGCTACCGGGCGGGCCAAGCCGCGCTTCGTCGACATGGTAGGCGCGAAGTTCCCACAATTAACCAAAGCGCTCGCCCAGCTCAGGTAGCCAGAGTCCATTGTGATTGCCTACGAGATCGGTCTTTGTGGCGACACACTGGTCCGGTAACTTGCCAAGCAAGGCTACCACTGAGAGGTAATCGCGCAAGCGAAGATCCCGCGAAGTCATGGGGACCGGGTCAAGACGGACCGGCTTGATGTGCTACACCTGGCCGGTCTCACCCGAGCGGGCGCCCAGGTGCCGGAATTGGTCCCGGACGCAAGGGACGAGGCGGTCCGAGTTTTATCACGCGCGAGGGAAGACGCCGTTCGAGCACGCCTGAAGGCGCGCCAACAGCCCAAGGTGCTGTTGCTGCGCCACGGGCTGCGTATTCCATGGCTACGTTTTATTCTCAAAGATGAGCGGATTCGATCCTCTGCTGTCGCCGCGATACCTTTGATGCCAAGCTGAAGTGCCTGGGTTATGATGCGTCAACATTGAAGGGAGCAAAAACCATGGACCTGACCTTACTTTACTGGCACTGGCTGGTGTTCGGCATGGCGTTGATGATGATTGAAATTGCCCTTCCCAGCTTTACCGCCCTGTGGTTTGGTCTGGGGGCGGTACTCGTCGGTATGCTGTTATGGTTGGTCCCTTCGCTGTCCGTCAGTTGGCAGGTGTTTATCTGGGCGGTGAGTTCTGCCCTCACCACTTTATTCTGGTTTCGATATTTCAAGCCCAGGGCTGTCAACAAAACCATGGCCGGGCTCTCCCGGGAAGCTATCGTCGGCGAGGTCGGCCATGTGATTGCGATTCCGCGGGAACACCAGCGTGGCAGGTTGCGCTTTAGTATTCCTGTACTGGGTTCCGAGGAGTGGGATTTTATTTGCCGGCAGGAGGTGCAGGCCGGTGATCGGGTCGTGGTAGTGGATTTATCGGGTAATACCCTGGTAGTTAGCAAACAATAGTCGAGGATTTCGCATGGAAAGTCTGGTGCCTGTTTTTGTATTTTTCGTACTGGTTCTGGTAACCATAGCCAAGGGTGTAAGATTGGTTCCCCAGGGCAGTAAATGGGTGGTGCAGCGGCTTGGTAAATACCACAAGACCCTGGGGCCGGGCCTGAATATCGTGATTCCGTTCATCGATGACGTTGCCTACAAGCTGACCACAAAGGATATCGTACTCGATATCCCGACCCAGGAAGTGATCACCCGAGACAACGCCGTGATACGCGCCAATGCGGTGGCCTATATCAATATTGTCTCACCGGAAAAAGCGGTGTACGGCATAGAGGATTACGCCACCGCCATCCAGACCCTGGTGCAAACCTCTCTGCGCTCCATTATCGGTGAAATGGACCTCGACGATGCCCTGTCATCCCGGGACCACATCAAGGCCAAGCTCAAGGCGATGATCTCTGATGATATTGCCGATTGGGGTATTACCCTGAAAACGGTCGAGATACAGGACATCAATCCATCGGCCACGATGCAGGGTGCTATGGAAGAGCAGGCGGCCGCGGAGCGCGGTCGGCGCGCGACAGTAACCCGGGCCGAAGGCGAAAAGGAAGCGGCGATTCTCGAGGCCGATGGTCGCCTGGAGGCGTCCCGGCGTGATGGCCAGGCTCAAGTGGTTCTGGCCGAGGCCAGCCAGGCCGCGATTCAGAAAGTGACCGAGGCAATTCAACAAAACGAGTTGCCGGTGATGTACCTGTTAGGCGAGCGTTATATCGACTCGATCAAATCCATGTCCAAGTCCAGTAACAGCAAGATGGTACTGATTCCCGCCGATTTGCCGGCCAGCATCAGGGGTTTGATGGGTAAAGGCTAGCGCTGCTCCGAAACTCGAAGCGGCGCCGCTAGAGCCTGTGTTGCTGGTAAATTCCTGTCACGGCTTTTGTTCAGAATAGGCTTTGAGAGCGCCCGTAATCGACGTGTCGTAAGGGTGCTGTTGCGCCGCTTGCTGCAGGACCTCGATGGCCTTTGCGGTATCGCCGCTGCTATGCAGCGCCACGCCGTAAACATAGCTGTAGCGAGCGGATTCCGGCGACAACTCAGCGGCCTTCTGCAGATAGGGCATGGCTTCAGCGATCTTTTTCTGGCGCACCAGTGACAGGCCCATTGCATGGTAGGCGGGGGCTTCTTCGGGTGCCAGGGTCATGGCCCGCTGTAGCAACGGTTTGGCTTTTTCTTCAGCGCCGGTGCCGCGATACAGGTCGGCCAGATTCAGCATTGCCGGCAGGTAACCGGGGGCGAGTTTTAGAGCATGCTGGTAGGCACCCTCGGCTTGCTCGATATCGCCCTGGGCGAGCTGAAACAATCCTATATTGAGCTGCCCGCTGGGCATGTCGGCGTTGTAGGCGAGGGTCTCCTGGTATTCTGCATACAGGGCACCCAGTCCTTTAGCCTGATCACTGCTGAGCTGCGACGGCCTGGTGCCGGCCAGGGCCGCTGCCACTGCAATGCGCACCGCCTTGACCGGATCTTCGACGATGGGTCCGAGGATGGTGTAGCGCTGGTTGACGGGCAACACTTCGATGGCATGTACCGCGGCAACCCGTAACAGGGGATCATCGGAATAAAGATGGTTGATCGCTTCTGTTACTGTTTCGGTACTGGCGAAACGGCCCGTTTCGCGCACCGCGGTGGCTCGAACAATCAGGGACTCGGAAGGATCATTTGCCAGTTTTTGCAATAGCTTGAGCGCTGCAGGGTTGTTGCCCCGGGCAATGGCGAGAGTACTGGCGTGCTGATCCCGCAGCGGCTGGTGTCCGTACCAGTCTTCCAGGGCCTGCTTGGCCCAGTTGTTGTCTTCATCCTGGTGGCAGCCGGTGCAGGCATTGGGGGTGCCGAGCAGCCCGCTCAATGCCGGTTGCGGCACCCGAAAGCTGTGATCGCGCCGCGGGTCGACCACCATGTAGGTGCGGTCGGGCATGTGGCATTCAACGCACTGCGCGCCTTGTGAATTGGTTGGGTGGTGGTGGTGAGCCGGGGTATCAAAAACCTCGGCATTGTGGCACTGACCGCACAGGGCATTGCCCTCGGCGCGCAATTGCAGGCTGTGGGGTTCGTGGCAATTGCTGCAGACGACCCCCTCGGCGTGCATCTTGCTCTGCAGGAAAGATCCGTAAACGTAGACCTCGTCCTGAATCTGGCCGTCAGGAAAGTACAGCCCATCGAGCAGCAGGCTTGGGTCATAACTCTCCAGGTAATCCGCGTCTACCCGCCGGTGTGCGAGCTCCTGGCGGCGCGAGTGGCAGCCCGCGCAGGCGCCCACCTGGCGCTGGGGGCGCTGCTCGCTGGTATTGACCATGGTGGGACGCTGGTCAGTCATTTGCCAGTTGGCACGGTCGTTCAGAGACAGCAAGAGTCCCTTGTCGGGAATGCTCTCCTGTCCCGCGGCCCATGCCAGGTGCTGGCTGCCGGCACCGTGGCAGGACTCACATCCCACGGTAACCTCGGACCACTCGGTATGGTAGGTATCTTTCTTCGGGTCGTAATTTTTCCGCAGGTCGGTTGAGTGACAGCTCGCACAGCGACTGTTCCAGTTCTGGAAAGCGCCAGTCCAATGCAAGGGATCGTCGTGGGGGATGGCTTCGTCGGGGTACAGGTGAAACCAGCGCTGTCCGCCCTCGTTTTTTGGGCGACTGTCCCAGGCCACGCTGAGGGCCTGATAGCGCCCATCGTCAAAGGCAATCAGGTATTGCTGGAGGGGATAAAAGCCGAAGGTGTAGTCGATGGTGAAAGTTTCCATCTCGCCCTTGGCATTGTCTGTCTCCACGGTAAACTTGCCGTCACGCATTGAAAACTTGCTGGTGACGTCGAAATGGGTGAACCTGGCGTCGTTGAAATCGCCCAGTACGGTCTCCTCGGTGGCTGGCTGCATGGCTTGCCAGTGGTGGGATTGTTGCCAGCCCTTGTAGGCTTGCTGGTGGCAGCTGGCGCAGCTTTCGCTACCGACATAAGCTGCCCCGGCTTTGTCACCGGAGACGGCAGAAGCGGTAGTGGTGGCGCAGAAAAGGCCTGTCACCAAAAGCAAGCAAAGCCGCGGCGGGAAAAGTGATGTCGACATAGTGTGTTGCGGCTCCGAGAAAACATTGCAGTGATTGAGATAAAACGCCTAGCATAACATTTTACCAGCCAACAGTGCTGGGCCGCCCGGAGTCCCCAGGAAAATTTCGCTATGGCCATGGTAAGGGTTTTCGCCGGCGCCAATGCCGCTGGCAATCCCTGCGAGATTGTCGCAGGGCCGGTGCCAGACAAGGAAATGGTGAACCCCCCGGGTATTACCCGTTGTTTTAGCTGGTGCCTGGAACCGACGACAGGCCAGGCTTCGGACCCGGGTCCGCGGTTTGGGGTGGCGTGTTTTACTCCTGGCGGCGCAGCGATCCAGTGCTGTGGTCATGGCCTGCTTGCGGCGGGATGGTACTGGCTCCGTCAGGGTATGTCGGAGCCCCTGCATTTGGCGATGGGGCGCAGCATCGTGCCGTGTCGAACCGGGTCCGGTATGCTGTGGTTATCTTTCGCCAGGCTGCGCGGCCATTCAGTAAGGGTACCCGGGTGGTCGGAAGCTGTGTTCGGGAGTCGTCCCCGGCGGGCGGCAACAGTCGGTTCTGACCAGGGCTACCTGGTGCTGGAGTGGCCCCGCAGTTTCCCGCTGGAGACACTGCCGATACCATCGCCGGAACTGAGTCGCTATACATCCCGGGCTGTCATCGTCTGCAGCCGGTCGGATGGCCGCCCTGGCGCGATACGCTTCCGCTATTTTGCGCCGCAATACGGGGTGGCGGAAGATGCCGCTACCGGGTCGGCAATGCGGGTATTGATGGATTACTGGCAACAACGCTATCAAGTGGTTAGCATCGAGGCATTCCAATGCTCGCCGGCTGGGGGAATAATGAGCGCTCGAGTCGACGCTGACCGGATTGCCGTTGGAGGAAGGGTTGAATGCTCGGAGGTAAACTTGAACGACCGGCAACCATGTCCCTGAACCAGCGCTACAGGTGCACCCGGCAGCAATCTGTGGCAGCCTGTGAGCCCCTGGCGAACGAAGACTTTGGCCTCCAGGCCGAGGCATTTACCAGCCCGCCGAAGTGGCACATAGCCCACACCAGCTGGTTTTTCGAAACCTTTTTGCTGGAGCCCTACCTGGCGCACTACCGCCCCCTGGAAAAAGTCTACGCCGTGTTGTTCAACTCCTATTACAACGGTGTGGGGGAGCAGTTCCCGAGGCCCCGGAGGGGCCTGCTATCGCGCCCTACGGTTGCCGAGGTCATGGCCTATCGCCAGCATGTCGATCAACACATGGAGGCGTTGTTGGCCCAGGAGCAACATCCGCAGCGCCGCGAGATTGAACAGCGCTGCCGCCTGGGTATTGAGCATGAGCAGCAACACCAGGAATTGTTTTACACCGACCTCAAGTATTCCCTGTTTTGCAATCCTCTGCTGCCCGCATACATGGCGGCCAGCGCGCAGACTCCCGCTGTCGGGCCAATCCGTCGGCCGGCATGGCACTCTTTTGCCGGGGGGCTTGTCGAGATTGGCGATGACGGGGCGGGTTTTGCCTTCGACAACGAGGCACCACGCCACCGGGTATATCTTGCTCCCTTTGAGTTTGGCGACCGCCTGGTGAGCAACGCCGAGTACCAGCAGTTTATCGACGACGGCGGTTATCGGCGGGCCGAGCTGTGGCTGGCGGACGGCTGGACAGCCCTGCAGGCGTCAAACTGGCGCTGCCCGCACTACTGGTTTCAGCGCCAGGGGCGATGGCATGAGTACACACTGCATGGGCCGCGTGAGCTGGATCCCGCCCAGCCGGTCTGTCATATCAGTGCCTACGAGGCGGATGCCTATGCTCGCTGGGCCGGTTGCCGATTGCCAACCGAGGCGGAGTGGGAGCATGCCGCTGCGGGGCAGCGGGTGAACTCGCCGGGTGCTGCCGAGGGCTATTACCATCCCCGGGCAGCCGCTAAGGGCAGTGGACCAGGCCAACTGTATGGCGAATGCTGGCAGTGGACCAGCAGCGCTTACGCACCGTACCCGGGATTTACTGCGGCCGCGGGCGCTATCGGCGAATACAATGGCAAGTTTATGTGTAACCAGTTGGTACTGCGGGGGGGTTCCTGCGTAACTGCCAGGGGGCACGTGAGGGCCAGCTACCGAAATTTTTTCTATCCAGGCGACCGTTGGCAGTTTAGCGGAATACGATTGGCAAGATCCCTCTAGCACAGGATTGCAGGTGGCGAATTGGCAACACACGGGTACACGCCGGTCGGCTGGCCTGGGGACGGCTGCGAGGGAAGCCCCCTCGCCATGGGGAGTGACACGATAATGAGGACAATAATGAAAGCTGCAACCCGGCAGACCAATCAAGTTGTTATCGAAACAGCGACCGGCAATGTCAGGTTCGAGGACCAGCACCCGGGGCGGGGCGATGCCGGGCGGGAGCTGCGGCGGGGCCTTGCGCTGCCGCAGAAGATGATCAACCCCAAGTTTTTCTATGATCAGTTGGGCTCGGAGCTGTTCGACCAGATCACCCGTCTGCCTGAGTACTATCCCGCGCGCACCGAGAAAGCCATCCTGACCAAATACCGGGCAGAGATGGCCCGATACTGCGGGCGTGGCAGCGTCATCATCGAACCCGGTAGCGGCAGCAGCGAAAAGATCCGCCTGTTGCTCAATGCACTGGAGCCTTCAGCCTATGTGCCCCTGGATATCTCTGCTGACTTCCTGCAGCAGGCTGCGCAGCGCTTGGGAGAGGAGTTTCCGGGGGTGCAAATCCACGCCATTTGTGCCGATTTCTCCCACAACTGGAGTTTGCCCCGCACGCTGCCAGCGGGTAAGCGCGTGGTGTTCTATCCCGGCTCGACGATCGGCAATCTGGAACCCGAGGCCGCCGTCGCCTTTTTGCAGCGCATGCGCCAGTGGGTAGCCCCCGAGGGAGGCATACTGCTGGGAGTCGATTTGCACAAATCCAGTGACCGTCTCAATGTCGCGTATAATGATTCAGCGGGCGTGACCGCTCGCTTTAACCTCAATTTGCTCCGACATCTCAACCAGGTGCTGGGGACTCGGTTTGATCCGGCCAGGTTCCGTCATAGAGCGTTTTATTGCGAAGCCAGGCAGCGTATAGAGATGCATCTCGTGTCTGTCGAAAAGCACAGCGTAGCCTGCGGCGACGAGGTGTTTGAATTTGAGGCTGGAGAAACGATCCATACAGAAAACTCCTACAAATACACCCCGCAAGGCATTGAAGACCTGGCATCGGGGGCCGGGTTGCGAGTGGGGAAGAGCTGGCTGGATGACGAGGCACTGTTCAGTGTCCACTATCTGGAACCGGCGTGAGGCGCACTATTACCAGCTGCCGGTACCCGGATCACCCTTCCATGGCCCGACTATTTCCCTGGTAACCCAGCCACCGTAGTAAGCACCGCCCTGGGGCCTGACCGGCTGCTGGTCAACCCTGCAGTCCAGCTGATGCGGGTAGAAAGCCAGCCACCCTGCAATGGCGGCGAAGGCCGGCGTCGGCGAACTGTAGCTCCAGGCAACAGCTTCCAGAGTATCCCTGGCGCCCACCAGGTTCCAGTAGCGGGCCTCGCCCTTCCACTCGCAAAAGCTGCTGCCCCTGGCCGCTTGCAAAAGGGCCTGATTGACATCCGCAGGGGGAAAGTAAAATGTAGGCGGGCTGGCCGTCTCGAGAACACGAAACGCGCGCCTGGTGTCGACGACGCGGATCTGCTGCCAGGCTATCGTGATATGGCGCGCGTCTGCGACCAGCGCCGGGGGTCTTGGGTAATCCCATACCGATTCCTGGCCGGGGCCCGGTTGTTTTGCGAAGGCGGGTCGTTGCTCACCTCGATAGCTCCACACGACATTCATACCTCGTTGTCGACGGGTCAAGAGTGGAACAGTTACGCCGGGATAGCTCGATCGGACTGTGATGGAACCGTGTTGAGTTGTATCCGGGAACTTTTTGAGCCAGCATGGTCGCAGGAGATCGGCGCGTTTATTGCTTATGATTTCCAGCCCTGTTGCGGGCAGTTGATTGATTGGCAGAAGGACACAGCGGTTATGGTAGAACAGAGAGAGTTCGATATCGTCATTTATGGAGCGACCGGTTTTACCGGTCGATTGGTCGCAGAGTATCTGTTCCAGCGATATGGCGTGGATGGTGAAATACGATGGGCAATGGCCGCAAGGAGCCAGCAAAAACTGGAGGCCGTGCGCGCCGAAATGGGTATTCCTGACTCCCTGCCACTGGTAGTGGCCGATGTGAACGATGCCCGGTCATTGCGCTCGATGGTGCAGCGAGGCAAGGTCATTTTGACCACTGTTGGGCCCTATTCACTTTATGGGTCCGAGTTGGTGGCGGCGTGCGCCGAGGCTGGAACCGATTACGTCGACCTCTGTGGCGAACCTGCATGGATGCACGACATGATCGAAAAGTATGGGTCAACGGCCCGGGATAGTGGTGCGCGCATCGTTTTCTCCTGCGGTTTTGATTCCATTCCCTTCGATATGGGTGTGTACTTTTTACAGCAGGCAGCGCAGAGCCAGTTTGGCGCACCGGTCCCCCGGGTCAGGGGTCGGGTGCGCAGCATGAAAGGCACGTTCTCGGGGGGTACCCTGGCCAGTTTCAAGGCAACCATGGCGGCAGCGGCCAAAGACCCGGAGGTCCTCACCCTGTTGACCAATCCATTCGCGCTCACGCCCGGGTTTACCGGGCCGGTCCAGCCGGCGGGTAACCAGCCTGAATACGATGAGGTGCTTGCAAGCTGGGTAGCCCCGTTTGTAATGGCAACCATCAATACCAAGAACATCCACCGCTCTAACCTGCTGCTGCAGCATCAGTACGGTGACGATTTTGTCTACGATGAAATGCTGCTTACCGGACCCGGCGAGCAGGGCGAGGCTATGGCAAAGGCCGTGGCAGAAGATAAATCCATGGCCAACGACCCACGCCAGCCCGGGGAGGGACCGTCAAAAGAGGAGCGGGAGAGCGGTAGCTACGACATTTTGTTTGTCGGACAAACCGGCGACGGCCGCACCATCCGTGCCAGCGTGCAGGGCGACAGGGACCCCGGCTATGGTTCCACCTCGAAAATGATCGCCGAAAGTGCCGTCTGCCTGGTGAAAAATCCGCAACTGGCGGGTGGCGGTATCTGGACTCCTGCACCAGCGATGGGCGGGCTCCTGATCGATCGACTGCAGCACAACGCAGGACTCAGGTTTCAACTGGAGCCCGTTTGAGCGGATCGCCTTGCACCAGAGGTAATATGCGCTAAAGTGGCAGCGGCCAGGGAGGTTTGGGACATGGAAATCAAGGGCATTGCACACCTAACGCTGACGGTCAGTAACTTCAGGGCTGCACGGGAATTCTACGGCCAGTTGCTGCCCTATTTGGGCCTGAACCCGGTGATTGATGTGGAGGGTTATTATTACTGTATCGGTGGTAAAACCGGCATCGCGATCCAGAACACGTCGGACACCTCTCCGGACGACCGCTTTCAGCAGTCCCGTACCGGACTGCATCACTTTTGCCTGCGACTGCAGTCCCGGGAAGATGTGGATGCGTTACATCGACTGGTGCTGGATCTGGGCGCCCATGTGGTGCATGCCCCGCAGGAGGACGCCTGGGCCGACGGCTACTACTCGGTGCTGTTCGAAGACCCCGACGGTATCCGCATTGAGGCTAACTTTGTGCCCGGCAAAGGGCTGTTCGAAAAGCAGGGGCAGGTCAATTGATCCCTGATCAACACCGGACGGTTCCAGCCTGTTCGCTAGCCCAATAACGATGTCACCTGCGGGCCGCTGATGGCGATGCAATAAAGTGTGTCCGCAGCCTGGCTTGCTTAACCGTGGCCAATGGCTAGAATGCGCCGATGGATGTCAGTCGAATTCTCGATACTCTCAATGAACCCCAGCGCCAGGCGGTGTGCGGTGATACCGGGCACCAACTGGTGCTTGCCGGCGCGGGCAGCGGAAAAACCCGGGTTTTGGTGCACCGCGTCGCCTGGCTGGTACAGACCGAGGGTGTGTCGACCCAGGGCATATTGGCGGTTACCTTCACCAACAAGGCAGCGCGGGAAATGCGCAGCCGCATCGAAGAACTGCTGGGTGTTTCCACCCGGGGCATGTGGGTGGGGACGTTCCATGGTCTTGCGCATCGCCTGCTCAAGGCGCACTGGCGTGATGCCGGCCTGCCCCAGGCTTTTCAGATACTCGATGCCGATGATCAATTGCGGGTGATCAAGCGGGTGATGCGGGCGCTGGATATTGACGATAGCAAGTGGCCCCCGAAACAGGCGCAGTGGTATATCAACGAACAAAAAGACGAGGGCCGGCGCGCTGCCCACGTCGAGGACTGGGGTGACCCGTTTAGTCGCACCATGCTGCAAATCTATCGCGCCTACGAGGAGCTGTGTGAGCTGTCGGGCATGGTGGATTTTGGTGAACTGCTGCTGCGATCCCATGAATTGTGGCTCAAGCAGCCTCACATCCTGCAACATTACCAGCGCCGCTTTCGCTTTGTGCTGGTGGACGAATTCCAGGATACCAATACCATCCAGTACGCGTGGCTGCGGGTTTTAGCGGGTGAGAGTTCTGCGGTGACCGCGGTGGGTGATGATGATCAGTCGATTTACGGTTGGCGCGGCGCCAAAATCGAAAACATCCAGCAATTCAGCAAGGATTTCAGCGGTGCCGCAGTGGTTCGGCTGGAGCAGAACTATCGCTCGACATCGACCATCCTCAGTGCCGCTAACGCCGTCATCCAGCAGAATACCGAACGCCTCGGTAAAGAGCTGTGGACCGACGGCGACGAGGGCGAGCTAATCTCTCTGTACGCCGGCTTCAACGAAGTCGACGAGGCCAATTTTATTGTCAATCGAATAGAAAGCTGGATTGATGGGGGCCGCCAGCGCGCTGAGTGCGCCATTTTATATCGCTCCAATGCGCAGTCACGCAGTCTGGAAGACGCGTTGTTGAGAGCGGCGATTCCCTATCGAGTCTATGGTGGCCAGCGCTTCTATGACCGGATGGAAATTCGCAATGCCCTGGCCTATATGCGGCTGCTTTTGAATCGGGACGATGACGCTGCGCTGGAACGGGTGATCAACACACCACCGCGGGGCATTGGCGAAAAAACCCTGCAGCAGCTGCGCCAGCACGCCCGTGATCAGCGCCAGCCGTTGTGGCAGTCGATGACCCGGTTACTGCAGGAATCCGGTATCACGAAGCGTGCGGCAACCGCGCTGGCCCAATTTGTCGAGTTGATCGAAAAGCTCGATCGTGAGACTGGCGAACTCGGCTTGCACGAACTGACCGATCATGTAATCAACGCCAGCGGCCTGGTCGAGTTTCATCGCAGTGAAAAAGGCGAGCGCGGCATGGCGCGGGTGGAAAACCTTGAAGAGCTGGTATCGGCAACCCGGGTTTTTGACGCGGACCCCGCTGAAGAGGCTGGAGAGTTACAGCAATTTCTGGACAGTGCCGCCCTGGATGCTGGCGAGCGTCAGGCCGATGAGTATGAGGATTCAGTACAGCTGATGACCCTGCACTCCGCCAAGGGCCTGGAATTTCCGCTGGTGTTCATGGCGGGAATGGAAGAAAACCTGTTCCCCCACCGTATGTCGATTGCCGAGCCCGGTAAGCTCGCCGAGGAGCGACGCCTGTGTTACGTCGGTATCACCCGGGCAATGGAAAAACTGTGCCTGACCTATGCCGAGAGCCGTCGCCTGCATGGCAACGACAATTACAATGCCCCCTCGCGGTTTATCCGCGAGATACCCCCTGAGTTGATGCAACAGGTGCGGCTTGGTGGCAGCGTAAGTCAGGCTGCTATCGAGCCTGCAATGACCGCCGTACCCTGCGGGACTATCGCTCTTGGCCAGCGGGTCCAGCATCCGATTTTTGGCGAGGGCACCGTGTTGCAGCTCGAGGGGCAGGCCCAACACGCTCGCATCCAGATCAACTTCGACCTGGAAGGCGCCAAGTGGCTGGTCTTGCAATATGCCCGTCTCGAGCCGCTGTAGGAAACTGGCAATGGTATTGGAATTTCCGTGAATATGAATCCGGCTGCGCGGGCCAGTGTCCTGCCCGTGATCATCCTGCTGCTGCTCGCTGCTCTGGTGCTGGTTTTTGGCCTCTGGGTGCGGGAGCGAAGCCTGCACCAGTTGGCAGGCACGCAGACTACAGAAGCGGCGCAAGGCGTGGCGCAATTTAACTGGAAGATGGTAACCACCTGGCCGCGCAACTTTCCGGGCCTTGGCACCTCACCCCAGCGCCTGGCGCAATGGGTAGAGCAGATGAGTGCCGGGCGCCTGGTGATCGAGGTTTTTGGCGCGGGGGAAATAGTGCCGGCGATGCAGGTGTTTGACGCGGTGTCCCAGGGCACTGCCCAGATGGGCCATGGCGCCGCATATTACTGGGGTGGCAAGTTGCCGGTTGCGGCGTTTTTTACCACGGTGCCCTTCGGGCTCACCGCCCAGGAAATGAACGCCTGGCTTTACCATGGTGGTGGTATGGAGCTCTGGCGCAAGGCCTATGAGCCATTTAACCTGGTGCCATTGGCGGCGGGCAACACCGGGGTGCAGATGGCGGGTTGGTTTAATCGCGAGATCCATGATATGGACGATATCGTGGGTCTGAAAATGCGAATTCCCGGTCTGGCGGGAAAGGTTTTTGAACGCGCAGGAGGGGTTGCGGTAACCATTCCCGGGGGTGAGATTTATACCTCACTGCAGACCGGCGTAATCGACGCGACGGAGTGGGTAGGCCCCTATAATGACAGGGCCTTTGGTTTGCATGAAGTGGGCAAGTATTACTATTACCCGGGCTGGCATGAACCCGGGCCGACCCTGGAGCTGCTGGTCAATAAGTCCGCCTGGGAACAACTGCCTGCGGACCTGCAACAGATAGTGACCGTCGCGGCGCGGGCGGTCAACCAGGATATGCTCGACGAATACACGGCACTCAACAATCAGGCCCTGCAGCAATTGGTCCAGAAGCACGGGGTGCAGCTGCGTAAATTACCCGACAAGGTCTTGGCGCGCTTGCAGCAGATTTCCTCCCAGGTAGTCGCAGAGATGGCAGCCGAAGATCCCCAGGTAGCTGAAGTATACCGTTCCTACCAGGAGTTTCGCGCCAACGTCGAAAGCTACCATCGCATCTCTGAGCAGGCCTACCTGGAAGCCAGGCAACAAGGCGCTGAGCAATAGTGGAAACAGGCCGCTACCAAGCCCGATTTTTAGTCGGTGATAGCCCGGGTGCGACCGTGATCATCGATGGCGACAAAGATGAAAGTGCCCTCGGTGACTTTGGTTACCTCCCGTACGCTGGAGTAGGAAGCCCACACCTCGATATTGATCTCCATTGAACTGCGACCAATCGACAGCAGTTCGGCGTAGCAGCTCACCAGGGCGCCAACCCTGACCGGTACCATAAAGCTCATGCGGTCAATCGCCACGGTAGCGACCCGCCCCCGCGCCCGTTTGCTTGCAGCAACACCGCCAGCGAGGTCCATCTGTGACACCAGCCAGCCGCCAAAAATATCTCCATTGGCGTTGGTATCCCGCGGCATGGCGATGGTTTGCAACACCAGCTCGCCGGAGGGTTTGGGGGGTGGGTCGATCATAGCCATAGTACGTTTCCTTGTTATTTTTAGTTGAACGTGGCGAGCGCAGCTTAGTTGTAGATCAGGCCCGGCAACCAGGTGGCGAGGTCGGGCCAGGCAAAGAGTACCAGTATAAGAGTTAACTGCAACAGGATAAAAGGTGTAACCCCGCGATATATATCGGCGCTTTGCACCGACTCGGGTGCGACACCCCGCAAGTAAAACAGGGCGAAGCCGAAGGGCGGCGTGAGGAAAGACGTCTGCAGATTGACGGCAATGACGATACCAAGCCAGACCGGGTCGACACCCATCGCCAGCAGAATGGGGCCGACGATCGGAACCACGACGAAAGTAATTTCGATAAAGTCCAGGATAAAGCCGAGCAGGAAGATAACCAGCATCACCAGCAGGGTCGCGCTGAGGGCGCCGCCAGGCAGTTGCTCGAACAGGTGGCGGATGAGTGTATCGCCGCCAAAGCCACGAAACACCAGCGAAAAAAGTGCTGCCCCGATCAGTATCATGAACACCATGGCGCTGGTTTGGGTGCTCTCGAGACCGACCTGGAACAAGCGGCTTCGGGTTAATTCGCCTTTCGCCGCTGCCAGCAGGGTGGCACCGAGGGCGCCAACACCCGCCGCCTCGGTTGGTGTCGCGGCGCCACTGAGAATTGAGCCCAGCACAGTAAGGATGAGCAGCAGTGGAGGCAGGATGGCTCGCCAGATGGGAGGGCCCTGCGAATCCACCTCCACGGGGGGCATACTCGCCGGGCGCAACAGGGCGTATCCGGCAATGTACAGTGTGTAGAGCAGGATCAGGATGAGGCCGGGAAGAAGAGCGCCGACAAACAGGTCACCCACTGAAACGGTATCGGGGGTAAAATTGCCCAGCGCCAGTTGCGCCTCCTGGTAGCTACTGGAAAGTACATCGCCCAGCAGCACCAGGGCAATGGAAGGCGGAATGATCTGCCCCAGCGTCCCTGTTGCGCAAATCGTGCCGCAGGCAAGCGCCGGGTTATAACCTCTTTTCAGCATGGTCGGCAGGGACATCAGTCCCATGGTGACCACGGTTGCGCCGACGATACCGGTACTGGCTGCCAGCAGAGACCCCACCAGAATCACCGAAATGCTGAGTCCGCCCCGGCGTTTGCCAAACAGCCCACCCATCGCCTCCAGCAACTCTTCTGCTATGCGCGAGCGCTGCAGCATGACACCCATCAGCACGAAGAGCGGCACCGCCGTGAGTGTGGTGTTGTCCATAATTCCGAACAGGCGATTGGGAAGTGCACCCAGAAACGCAGGGTCGAAATGCCCGCTCAGGATACCGATTGCCGCTCCCAGCAGGGCGCTCCCGCCCAAAGTGAATGCGACCGGGTAGCCCAGCATCAACAGCAGGCACACCAGCGCAAACATGAGAAGGGCGCTGTACTCAGCCATCGAGCGGCTGGACCCGGTCCGCTGCCTGACCGTGTTTCGGGCTGGCAGGCGTTGCGCTCACGGCGACCTTGAGTAAGGCGAGCCGTCGCAGGATTTCTGCCAGTCCCTGTAGCAGCAGCGTTACCGCTAATATCGGGATCAGCGATTTCAGCAAAAACACGGCCCCCAGACCACCGGGATCGGCGGAAGACTCCCGTATCGCCCAGGAGTTGCAGACATAGGTCAAGCTTATCCAGAAAATAAATACGCACATGGGGGCCAGTAAAACGATGCTGCCAATGCAATCGATCCAGGCGCGGGTGCGGGGTGACCAACGGCGATAAAAGATATCAACCCTGACGTGGGCATCGCGTTGCAAGGTGTAAGCCGCCCCGAGCATAAATACCGCTGCATGGAGGTAGTTGACCGACTCCTGGAGCGCCTGTGAGCCCACATTGAAACCGTAGCGCAGCACAACCACCAGGCCGGTAGCCAATGCCATCAGCAGGCAGAGCCAGGCCGCCAGTCTGCCGCAGGCACCGGTAATCCGGTCGAGGCGCCTGGCAAGCGCCAGGCTGCGAGGCGGCGTAGCGTCATTCATGTTACGAAGTCTTCATCATGGGTACAGTATTGTAACTGAAAGCGCCCAGCCTGCCGGGCTTGCAAGTGGCCTTATCGAACGGCCTGGGAAAGAGCTGCGGGCCACTCGTTGCAGTCGAGGCCCTGGACTGCCTTTGCGGCAATGGGTAGTGTTATAATCCGCCGCTTCGCAGCGAGGCAGCCCCGACATTGACCGACCAGGCTTCAATTCTCCAGCTTTATGCCGGTACCCGCGGTGACGGTGAGCCGGTGGTTGAAAAAGTTGCTGTGCGGCGCAATGACGACGGCAGTTACCGCCTGTTGCACTCCCCGGCATTTGTGCGCGGCCTGGCCGGCGGTGACAGCTTTGTCATGGTGTCAGAGCGAGCCGGCACTTTCAAGGTGTCGAAGCGAGCCGGTAATATTGCTGTGCGAGTGTACTGTAAAACCTCGGTCGACGCGCTCGATACCGCGTTGACCCCCCAGGTTTCCCAGCTGGACGGGCGCCGGGATATCAAGTCGCAGTACCTGCTGGTTTATTCGATACCGGTGGCAGCGGGTTTCGACAGCATCGAAGCAATATTTGATCAGGTGGTCAGCGGTAGCGCCGATGCCAGCTGGAGTTATGGCAATGTCTACGACGAGCATACCGGCGAGCCGATGCAATGGTGGCAGCAGCCGTCGAATCCCAATGAGATTCATCTGAAAAGGAGCTAAGTCGCAATGCTCGTGGTTATTTCCCCGGCCAAGACCCTCGATTTCGAAACCGCGCCGATTATTCGCAAGAGCAGCCAGCCATTGTATCTGGATGACGCCCAGGTGCTGGTGCAGCAGTTGCAGCAGTTGGCGCCGCACCAGCTGTCATCGTTGATGTCGATCAGCGATAAACTCGGGGAACTCAATTATGATCGCTACCAGGCCTGGCGCCGCCCGTTCTCCCTGGACAATGCCAAACAGGCCCTGCTGGCGTTCAAGGGTGACGTCTACACCGGGCTCAACCCGGAACAGTTCAGCCAGGAAGATTTTGCCTTTGCCCAACGCCATCTCTATATCCTGTCGGGCTTGTACGGTGCATTGCGGCCCCTCGACCTCATTCGACCCTACCGTCTGGAAATGGGCACCCGGCTGGAAAATCCCAGGGGCGCCAATCTCTATGAATTCTGGGGCGACAGGATCACCGAGAGTGTCAACAAGGCGGTCAAGATGTCGGGGAGTGAGGTGCTGGTCAATCTCGCGTCCAACGAGTACTTCAAGTCGATCAAGCCCCATGTCCTGCGGTGCGAGGTCATTACCCCGGTATTCAAGGAAAATAAAGCTGGCAAGTACAGGGTGATCAGCTTTTTGGCCAAAAAGGCCAGGGGTATGATGACTGCCTATATCATTCGAAATCGACTGGACCTGCCCCAGGATATCAAGGCCTTTGCCGAGGCCGGCTATAGCTACAACGCGGGCCTGTCCTCTGCCCGGGAATGGGTGTTCTCCCGGGGCTAAGCATGGAAAAGCCCTTTTCCCAGGCTTGCGAGAACAATAAAGAGCCGATCCTGGGCGTGTTGAGAAATACCTTTGCCAATGCCAGCCGGGTAGTCGAGATTGGCAGCGGTACCGGCCAGCATGCGGTATTTTTTGCCCGCCATATGCCCTGGCTGGTTTGGCAAACCACCGATCTGCCGCAGCATCATGCAGGCATTCGCTGTTGGCTGGAGCAGGGGCCGGATAACGCCCTGCCGCCATTGGCTCTGGATGTGATGAGCGACGATTGGCCAGTCGCAAGCATGGAAGCCCTGTTTACCGCGAATACCCTGCACATCATGAGCTGGGAGGCCGTAAAGGGTTTTTTTCGGGGTGCGGGAGAGCGTATGCTGGCCGGCGGGATGATGTGCGTTTACGGGCCATTCAATTACGCCGGCGCCTTTACCAGTGACAGTAATGCGAGCTTCGATGCCTGGCTGCGCCAGCGCGATCCCCTTGGCGGCATCCGCGATTTCGAAGCGGTCGATTTACTGGCGTCCCGGGCAGGCTTCAGACTGTTTGCTGACAGCGCGATGCCGGCAAACAATCGCCTGTTGTGTTGGCAGCGCCGCTAGACATGATGTTTTGACCTGCCCAACCTCAACGCTCGTGGATTACCATTGGCGTTGAACAAAGAACCGGTGGCAGAGCCACATTGAGGAGGGCAGGCATGAAAGAGTTTACCGCAA
>JAHEGP010000022.1 GCA_024645065.1 Cellvibrionales bacterium
TGGCAGCGGAGAAGAGGTGGCGTCATCGATAGAGGGCTTCGTCAAAGAGCTGTGGGAAAAGCGCAACAAGCATACTGCCATCTTGACTTGCCGCTGAGCCGGGCGGAACTATCCTGGTTCTGTGCCGTAAGCTTGCACGGGTACACGTCGACGCCCTCGCGATAGGCATATCAAGCAGCGCGCAAAAGGATCACCGCGATCGAGCAGGCATTACACCACTGATTTCATCGCCGCGAAGGCCAACTCATCGGCCACATCCTCGGCGGCATCGGAGATGCCGCAGATAACCTCAATAAACTGGCCGAGATGCATTTTAGCAGCCAGCTCCATATCGGAGGAAAATATCCGCTGGGTCAGCGCCGCCTGCCGGGTGTCGACCTCGCTTTCCAGTTTGCCCACGCTGTTGGTGTGACTGTGCAAGTCAGTCAGCTGACCCTTGGGTTTGAAGTAGCTGTCCAGTGCTTCGTGTAACTGGTCGGCACAGGCTACATTCAAGCTCAGTATCTCCCCTAAATCGGCCTGGAAGTCCGCCGGAACCGAAGGGAACTGGTTGGTGAGGAAGATTGCGACATCCTCGCCGCGACCCGCCAGTTTGTCCACCGACTCTACCAATCGGTATATATCGGATCGGATTGCCGGAAGGAAAGCGCCTTCCGCCAGGGCTTCACCGATTTCCCACTTGAGCTGGTCGGCCCGGTTTTCCTCGTCGTGAGCCAGCTGGACCTTCTGTCTCAATGCTTCTGCGTCCCCGGACAGATAAGCCGCAAGTAGCGGGACAGTGGCATTGAGGCAGTCCTGCGCAGTGGCGGCATGGCTCTGCACGAGCTTTCTGACATTTTTTTCTTTCTTGAAAATCAGCATGTTCGCACTCTCCGTAATCAGGTCGCTAAGCTACCAGTCGATAGACCATGGCAGCAAATAAGGCTGCACACACGGGTGTGATAACCCAGCCAAGAAAAATGGTCGTGATCTTGCGGGTACTCACAGCGCTCATGCCCTTGGTAAGGCCGACGCCGATAACGCCCCCGACCACGGCCTGCGAGGTAGACACCGGAATGCCGACCATTGAAAATATGTGTACACCAAAGGCCGCCGAGAACTGTGCCGCGAGCGCACCGGTATAGTCCAGCGGCGTGATACTCTTACCCACGGTATCCGTGACGCGTTCGCCGAAAGTAAATGCGCCGACCGCCATTGCCACGCCACCCAACAGCGCCAGCCAAAGCCCCTTGTCGGGATACTTGCCCAGCAACGGTCCGATGGCATTGCCGACATCGTTGGCGCCCAGCGAAAAGGACACATAAGCCGCGGAAGCCACCACCAGTATACCGAGGGTGCGGGACCATGCCACGGAGTTGGCATTGCGCAACAGGCGACTGAGAAGACTGTAAAGGAGAAAGGCCAGTATCATGGTTAGTATCGGACTCACCACCCAGGCGCTGAATATCTTGAACAATACCGTCAATTTGAAATAGCTCGCCTCCAGGCCGACCACGCCAATGCCGACACCGGCGACCCCTCCCACGATCGCCTGGGAAGTCGATACCGGGATGCTGGAAAAGGTTGCAAGGGTGACAAAAAATCCGGCGGAGAGCAGGGCTACAAGAATAGCCTTGTCCGGCAGACGCTGCTCCGGAAAATACTCCCAGAAGGATGGGTCGGGGGGTTTGCCGTGGTATTCCTCGTAGGCTTCGGCCTCCGTGATGACGATCCCCTTGCCAACGGTTTTCATCACCTTGTGGCCCTGCAAAACCCCACCCAGAATAACAAATACGGCCATAATTGCGACGGCCTGCCGATAGGTGATGATTTGTGCGCCCACAGTCGTACCTATGCAGTTGGCTGCATCGTTGGCGCCGATATTCCAGCCGACATAAAACCCGGCCAGAAGCAGAACAAAGGGCAGAACGAATTCCATGATTGACTTGCCCCCATCTCGTTATTGTTTCGACACTTTACCCCACACGAAATATTTTTTCCTGATATGGGTCAAGATTTTGGCATACGGCTGGGTCTTGCAGCGGCTGACTACACCTTTTGTCCTTCTCGAGGGGACGACCGCGTCGGTTGTCCGAGAGCTGCTCTAACGTTCGCATACCCGTTGCGCTACACTCGCCGATAAAAGGCTGGTGTGGCCACGGTGGCAGGCAGGGCGTATAAGTGAGGGCTTGAGCACTGCCGGTAGCGAGCAAAACTGTAACCGAAATTCACAAGTTGGAGGATGAACAGGCGTGATTTTAGCAGCGGGCAGACAGGGCAGTGCAGCCGCTCGAACACGGGTTTGCGACATCACTCACCAAGGCATGAAAGGGGTCGCCAGGGGTGATTGGCAGACCAGTGAGCCCCGGGAAACATTTGTTGCCGGGTGTGCATGCGCTGCCGCTGCAACTCTTCCGTCTGTCGAAAGATCCAACTGTCTCGCCCGGTCCTCCCGGCGCCATACCCCATTATCACGGATTTCGCCATGCGCTCTGGCTACCCCATAGTGTATTCATCGCCACCTGAAGCACCCGCTCCAGGGCAACTGAAACACTTCAATTTGCTCTACGAGGCGCTGGGTGCATGGGACAGTTATCGGCTGGTTTTTGCGGCCCGGAAGCTGGCAAAACTGCCCAAAGGGAACAATGACCCGGTGATTCTCATCCCGGGATGGAAAGCGCCCCAGGAGAGTATGGCGCCGCTGCGCCGGTTTCTTCTATCTAAAAATCTGGACGCCCGCCACTGGGGCCTGGGAACCAATCACGGTAACCCCGAGGCAGACAGTGAATCGCTGGCAGAAACCGTTGCAGCTGAAGTCGCAAGAACCGGGCGGCGGGTGGCGCTGGTCGGTTGGAGCCTCGGCGGAGTAATAGCCAGGGAGACGGCACGGATCGCGCCGGGCGCGGTGTCACAGGTCATTACCTACGGTACGCCGGCCACCGGGGGGCCGACCTTTACACCCGCTGCCCGGGTATATGGCAAGTCCGAATGCAAACGGATTGCCAGAGTCCAAACCCGGCTCGATCTCCAAAACCCGATCATGCAGCCAATAGCGGCAATCTTCACCAGAAGAGATAAAGTTGTGTCCTGGCCAGCGTGCATCGATCGCGCGAGCCCGCATGTGACGCACTACGAAGTAGGTTCCACTCACTTTTCCCTGGGTTTCGATCCCGATGTCTGGCAGATCGTTGTTGAATGCCTGGTTAACTAGAGCTTGCCGGCTTGGCAGCGCTACCCGGGCAGGTGTTCAGCTGGACTCTGCGCGGCGATCGACGAGCAGTTTATCCGCATTCAGCGCTACCATAAATGGCAGCCAGAACCAGAGCCAGGCGTCGGATGGGCGGTCGATAAGAGTGGGGCTATCCACCAGGCAAGCGACCAGGACAAAGATCAGCATGCAGGAAAAATAGCGAATCTCCGGGGCATGCCAGCGTTGATGAATCTTTCTGACAATCAGGCCCAACATGCTAAACGTCAGCAGCAGACCGATGATGCCAGTCTGGTACCAAACGGATAGAAACAAATTGTGCGGGTGAAAAAACTCGGGTGGGGAAGTCTCATAGGGCGTACCGACCCAGGACACTTCGAAATCCGCGCGTATGCCATAACCCAAAATCCAATGCTCGCTGATTTTCTCGAGTGTCTGTCGCCAACCCCAGAGGCGAAAATCGACGGTGAGTGAGCGGCTGATATTGACCAGCCAATCCTGCTCGATGTCTGAAATCATGAGGCCAACGAGGGATGCCGTGACAATAGAGACAGTGGCCGCGAGCTTGTAATTGCCGATAAAAAGCTGGTAGCAGAATGCAGTGACAAGTAGGGCAATGAAAGCAGTGCGGGAGAAACTCAGCACCAGCAGCAGCGAAAAAACGAGCGCCAGCACCAGATAGCCCGCCTTGAGTGAATACCGGGTTACCAGTCGGGACATCATAAGGCAGTACAGCATCAGTATTGCCCCGATCGAACCGATCGGTACGGGGTTCAACTCCCGCTTTCCTACCAGATCGAGGCGGTGGGCATAAAAATCTGACCCGACTCCCCCGAGGTACTGGGCCACGGACCACGGTACCATCACCGCAATCGATAGTACCGCGATGCCCACAGTGATATTGAAATAAAGCAAATTGTCGAGTAAGAGTCGCAGCACCAGCGTCAGTGAGACGAGCATAAACAATAGCTTCAGAAGATGCGGCACGTTGTCGAAAGTCGTCCACAATGTAGTTACACCGAACCATAACAGGAGTAGGGTAAAGCACTGCAGTGCGGGGTCACCGCTCCAGTCCCGGTATAGCGGCTTGCTGGCTAACACCAGCAATATGGCGACAGGCAGGTTGAGTCCCAGGTAGATCTGCGTATGGTAGCGTGAAGCGTGGTTGGTCAAAAAATAGCCGGCAATAAGTACGAAAAGGCCAAAGTAACAGGCGTAGGTGAAGAACGACGTAAGGCCCCGCAAGCTGCGATCCATGCAGTTTTGCGCTGATTGTACATTCAAGATCATGCACCCATGTTGGAACAGCTCGGTTCAAGTTTAGTCGGATCAGAGCGTAAGCCCAACACATCGATGTTTCGCTTCTTCAAGTGTGTGTACCGACTCCGGCCGACACCCAGCAATCCTGTGGCGGGGTCAATGCCTTGTCGTAGCATTGCCGGTAAAGCGGATACACTTCGCTCCAGGCGAACCGGGTGACACCGGATCGGTTGACTTCGGTGAGATCGGGAAGTCGCGGTGGGTGGGTCCAGTCGTTGATCGCTCTGGCCGACGGTCCGGCGGTTGGCGAGCTTCGCGCCAATCTGGGTCAACCTGCTCGGTCCCGCCAGGGGTCCGGCGCAGATGTCGTCGAACCAGGGCATATGGGCGTCGGGGGGCACGGCACTCTGGCTATAGAGATAGCAACGATGGCCTTCCCGGCGCAGGCTTTCACACAGTTGTCGGATTACAACGCCTATGCCGCCTATGTGCACATGATGGTCACTAACGAATAATATATTGATGTTTGCCTACCCTGGGCGATCGCGGTGCCGAAATTCGAGACGGGTTGCGTAAAGGCCGTGCATGGTAGCCGAAAAAGGTACCGGTCGCATCAGTGCCCGGAAGGTAGCGGATATCATCAGGCCGGTATTATGGCTGGTAAGACGATTGATCAGGTCGAACCAGTATCCGCGATAAACAGGATGGGCCTTGGAAGGACCCCGGTACAGGGCATTGCGGCGCACCCAAATCAGGCGTTTTAAGCGAGCCCCGATGGGATCGACCGCCTGCACCGAAACATGGACGTTTCGGCAACATAAAAGGCTTTCAAGCCTTTGATTTTGTGGGAAAAGCAAAAACCACGTTATTGGCTTTTTGGGTTTTGAAAAAGACAGGAGGCTTTTTTCAACAACCCGCTAGAAATAGAGTCGCACCGCTCCAAACAAGGTCCAGCCACGGAATTCGCCGCCCTCATCGGGATCATCTTCCATGTGGGCGAACTCGCCGCCCAGCATCAGCTTCAGCCTGTTGCCGTAAATGTAGTAATTGAGCCCAGTATAAACGGCCTGGTAACGATCGCCATTGGCGCTGGTGACCTCCTGTTCATAGCGACGCTGGGGTTGCAGACCATTGTCGTTATTGCTGTTGGCATATTGATAACGCAGCACCACTTGCAGCGGATCTTCATCGGCGAATACCCGCTCGAGCAGCACCCAGGTGGGTTCTATGGTGAAGCCCCAGACCCGGCCGCTGTCATCGATATCCTTCGCGGTGGTGAAGTCGACACCCAGGCCAAACCGGTCTCCCTCGGTTTTATACCAAAGTGACAGTATATGGCGGTAGCGCCTGAAGGCATTGCTATCTTCATCGTCATAGCTGCCATTGTAGAGATAGTCGACCTGCGCGATGCCATCGAGCCCAAACCAGTTCGTATCGTAGCCGACGCCGCCCACGGCGGCGGAGCCGTCGTTCATGTCGCCAAATTCCTCCTCGATATTGGCACTGAAGACGCCAGCGTGGTAGCTCAGTTTCCCGTCCTTGCCCTCGAAGTGGGCGCCGATAACTTCAGCGGGCATGAGCTGATTCACCAACAAGCCCCGCTCTATCGCGGTGATCTCCTTGGATGAGGTGCTCCGCTCCAGGCCGGTAAAGAGATAGTCGAGGCGACCGACGCTGAGGGAAAAATCCCTGCCCGCAGGAGCCCATTTGACATAGGCCTCGTAAAGCCCGTCGTAGTAAGAACTCTCGTCGGTGGCAATATACATCTGCGCCTGAAAGGTAAAATCCTGAAACCATTTCGAGGTGAAACCGACAATCATGCGCCGGTTCTCCCAATCCCTGGCGTTGCCCTCGTTTGCGTCCACCGACCAATACTGACCGTGGTAACGACCCACCAGGGCAAACGATTGAACAACGCTGGAATCCGGGTTGGAATACAGTTTCGGAACCGACCAGATAGAATCGAGGAGGCTGTCAGGCTTGCCCTCCGCGGCGGTCGAGTTAGCCGAAAACAGTGCGACGAATACCAGCAACCGGTTAACATGATTGATTTTTGCAGGATCATTGGCTTGCCCATCTTTTTGTTTTTTTAGCCGAGTAAAACTACTGCAGGCACTCAGGTTGCAGTGTGTTGGCTTACCATAAAGCCCGATGCCAGTAGAAGCAATTGAGAAATCCCCGGAGCTGGGGGAACCGGGGCCTTCCCGGCCTCGTTTCAATGGCCACTCTTGCGCTCGTTGTCCAGTGCCAACTGGATGATCTCCCGATACAGCGACGCTATCTTGGTGTACAACTCCTGCAATTCCGGGTGCCGGTCACAAATACGAAGAACTTCCCCGGCGTGCTCGAAAATCAAATGCAATTCCTCGATTTCGATGTCTCCCAGGGTGTAGCCTTCAAGCAGGCGCTGTTTGATTTTCAGTAAATTGGGAATGCGGATTCTGGCGCGTTCCAGCAGCGCCTCGATGGTGCCAAGTTCGGCTTTGTTCTTGTCCAGTCTGTCCATGGGCGTGTCCTGCCGTTTTCCAGTATTAGTTGGCTGGTGCTTCTCGTCGGGCTACAACTTCGGGCAGTGGTAGTTGATAGCATTGGGTATAGCGACAAAATTGTAAATATGCGGACCAAGAAAGGGTTTGCCTGAGGTCAACAGGCCCACGCTGATCATCCTGCCCGGATCCGCCCAGGTAAGCGTGTTAATGAACCCCAGGTGTCCGAATGCCCTGGGCGCGCTGAAGCCAAACAACATCACGGGCGGAGTGTTCAACATAAATCCGCCGCGGGAAAAATGCGCCGGGATGTTGAAGGTATCGTCCCAGGCTGGGAGAAAGCCTCCACTGCGTGCTTTCCTGATGGTGTCGTGATGGAGCACCTGCTGATCGCCATAGAGGCCATTATCGAGCAACATCTGGTAAAAACGCGAACTCTCTTCGGCATTGGCAAACATATTGCCGGCCGGAAGTACAGCGTCGAGAAAACTGTCCTCATTCGAGAAGTCGACCACAGCCTCAATAGGCATGCCGAAAATTTTCAACGGAATTCTTTTCATCGGGCCGAGTATCGGGATACCGGAAACGTGCGCTTTGGCAAATTTCCCCCGGTAGCGCTTTTGCAGCCCGTAGGTGAAGTACTTCATGCCCAGTGGCTTGCGAAAGTAGGTGTCCAGCGCCGACTGAACCGGCTTTCCGGTCACGCGCTCGATGACTTCGGCGATGATAAAACCACCCGTTATGGCATGGTATGCCTGCTTGGCATCTCGTGGGTAGGCGTCGCACAGTCGCTCCAGGATGTAATCATGGTCGGTAATCTGTGCGGGCGTCTCCAGGTCGAGGGATGGTATTTTGGCCCGGTGTGAGATCAAATCGCCAAGGGTAATCTCGCCTTTACCATGTTTGCTGAAGTCGGGGATATATTTGCTGATCGGATCGTCAAGACTGATTTCGCCCAGCTCTTCGAATTTGCACAATAATAATGCAGAAACCGCCTTGGATCCCGAAAAAAGGCAAAATGGCGTATCCGGGGAACCGGGCACTGCCTTCGCATCACCAACTTGACCCTGTGGCACGCCGATCGAACGATTGATAATGATCTCGCCTTCACGCCGCACGCACAAGCTGATCTGGTTGTGCATTCTGGAGCGGTACAAGCCTTCCACTGCGCCCCAGACCCTGTCTGCACAGTCATCGGCGAGGCCCAGATCGCTGGTGGCTACCTCCTCACCGATTTGGGTCACGTCAGACAAGTTATCAGGAATGCTGACGCTGGACACGCCCGGTGTCATCGCTACCGCCCGGTTGGCAAGGTCGGTTGTTTGATTGGTGACACGGCCGGCGATATCGGTGATAGAACGAGTGGCTTTGAGAACCTTTTTTATAATCATGAGCAAGCCCTTGCTGAGTACTCCCGAGCACCGATACTACTACAAATGCTGAAATCAGGTAACACCGGTATTGGCAAGTTGACCGCTACTGGTTACTCATGCGCTTGCCAAAGGAGATGGCGTAGGCGGCAGAGCGCATCCGCAGCAGCGGGTCAGCACTGGGCGCAAAGCCGGCGGAGAGCACAGCGGGATCGAAATTGATCCCGTCGCAGTCATTGCCCCCGGATTCGGACACGGTGATCCTGCCCAGTTCGACCCTGGCTCGTTGTTCCGGCCATTGCACCGATGGGTCGATATCGCTGTCACCGGGCTCGCCGATGCTGGCTTCCAGGGTGAAGCTCACGGATCCGTCTTCCAGTTGCTGAGCCAGGCTGGATGCCAGGAAATGGGGCGGTTTCTCCGCCGCCTCTGCCCTGGTCAGGGTCTGCACGCCAAGATCCGGGCGCAGTTGCCAGCGAAACCGGGTTTGCTGGCCGGAGGGTTGCTGGTAATAAAACGTATGCAAGCCGAAGTATTCGGTATTGGCATAGGAGGCTGCGGTTTGAGCATTTTTTTTCCAGGCCGCATGGGCCTGGACGCTGGGGTTTTGTTGTACGTATGCCAGCGTTTTCTCCGGGTCGTAGTCACCGTTTTCGTCGGGCAACAGGGTGGCGAGAAAGCCGAAAAACGTCTCCGGGTCCTTGCCGGCCGATACCGGAAAATTATTGCCGGTGAAATGATGAAAGTCGCCCTCGGGCAACTCGATTCTTATACCCGCGCCCCGGGTGCCGGGTGCTCGCTCATCGCTCTCGGGATTCGTGCCGCCCACTGAAAAGCGCAGCACAACGGGCAATTCGCCATTGGCGAGCAAGGCGGCTTGTGGGAAATGGGGACTGGTAGCGGGGGTAAAAGTACCGCTGGCGCACAGGCCGCGGGCGTGCGCCTTTCTGAACCCGGGATAACTGCCACCGAGTTTTTCGAACAGTTCGAGAAGGTCATTGGCCTGAACGCTGCCCTGGGCGAGCGCCCCCGGGCCAGCCAAAGTCAATGTCAGGCATGCAAGCCCTGCGGCAGTAAAGGGGTGTTTCATAATCGTTATCCTGCAGTTGCGGTAGGTAGTTATAGTCTCCGGGACAAGCCGCATTCCACCCGTCCCCTGTTCCCTTACGCTGTGACCCGGCTTCAGGTTTATGGGGTAGCGCCTAAAGTCTGGATTATGTCGTGCCTTTGTGCGAAGGTCCAACGGTGCGTAGGCGATGATGGCGGTATGCCCTGTTGCCGGAACAGCCTGGATGTCGGCTATCGATGTGTATCTGGCCCAGAGCCAGTGCAGTGATAAGGAGCGTTGATATGAAGCCAGTAAATTTGTGTCTAGTTATCGTGGTAGCGCTGACGGGCCTGTTGGCCGCTTGCGGCAAGCACGAGGCAATTGCGCCCGAGCCGGCGGGCCCGGCGCCAGCCGCTGCACCCGCAGTGGCGCCGGGGGCTACTGCGAAACCTGACCCTCTGCCTGACACGGAATGGTCGCTCCATGGCGAGGATGTCGGCGAGCAACGCTATTCTCCCCTCGATCAGGTAAACCGGGGCAACGTGGATCAACTCGGGCTTGCCTGGTTTTTCAACATGTACACCCGCCGCGGCATCGAGGCCACGCCTCTGATGGTTGATGGCACGCTGTATGTCTCGGGGAGCTGGTCGATGGTGTATGCACTGGATGCGCGCAGCGGCGAGCTGAAATGGTTTTACGATCCCAAGGTGGAGCGTGCATTTCTCGCCAGGGGTTGCTGCGATGCGGTTAACCGCGGTGTGGCCTACAAGGACGGCAAGATTTTCGTCGCTACCTACGACGGTCGCCTGGTCGCCCTGAACGCCGCCGATGGCAAGGAGCTGTGGAATGTCCAGACCACGGACCGGGAGCAGTCCTACACCATCACCGGAGCACCCCGTATCGCCAGGAATAAGGTCGTGATCGGCAACGGCGGCGCCGAATTGGGCGTGCGCGGTTATGTCTCGGCCTATGACATCGACAGCGGTGACATGGCCTGGCGCTTTTACACCGTGCCGGGCAATCCCGCCGACGGCTTCGAAAACGATGCGATGAAAATGGCGGCGAAAACCTGGAAGGGCGAATGGTGGAAATACGGTGGCGGCGGTACCGTCTGGGATTCCATGGTGTACGATCCGGAACTGGACCTGCTTTACATCGGCGTCGGTAATGGCTCACCCTGGAACCAGGCGGTGCGCAGCCCGGGAGGCGGTGACAACCTGTTTCTTGCCTCCATCGTTGCCCTGAAGCCCGACACCGGGGAGTACGTCTGGCATTACCAGACCACCCCCGGCGATACCTGGGACTACACCGCAACCCAACACATCATGCTGGCTGAACTGGAAATTGACGGCAAGCCCCGCAAGGTTTTGATGCAAGCGCCAAAAAACGGCTTTTTCTACATCATCGACCGGGCGACGGGGGAGTTGCTAGCGGCTGACGCTTTCAGTTCGCCAATTACCTGGGCGACCCACGTCGACATGGAAACGGGCCGGCCGGTTGAGACTGCCAACGCAAGGGTTTTTGATGGCAAGAATATCACCATTCCCAGTAACGCAGGCGCCCACAACTGGTTTCCGATGTCCTTCAATCCGCAAACCGGGCTGGTCTATTTTCCCAGTTTCGTGTTGCCGGTTGCGTTCCTTGCGCCAACCGAGGACAAGGACAGGCTGCCCAGCCAGGGCTACTGGAATGTGGGGTTCGATCGCATGGGTAATGCTGCGCCCGAGATTCCCGAGGCTGCCCTTGCCGCCGAGATCGATAAAAATGTTTACGGCAGCCTGATCGCCTGGGATCCCCTGGCGCGGAAAATTCGCTGGGCTCAGGAGCCCGGTCGACCCACCAACGGGGGTACGCTGAGCACCGCGGGCGGCCTGGTGTTCCACGGTGGGAAAGACACGCACATAGTAGCGACGGACGCCGAAACGGGCGAGGTGTTATGGTCCAGTGACGCCCAGACTGCGGTCCTCGCGCCGCCCATTACCTATGCTCTGGACGGTGAGCAATATATTGCCGTGGCAGTCGGGATCGGGGGCGGGCTGGCCACCGAGGCTGGCCCCGTGGTGCATGCCTGGAAGGTGCCCAACCTGTCTCGGGTACTGGTCTACAAGCTCGGAGCCACGGCCAGTTTGCCGCCGGTGCCGAACGCTGAGCGGGCCATGCCAAAGCCGGCAGCGGTTACCGTCGACCGGGAGACCATCGAACAGGGGCAGGTGGTGTACCAGCGCCATTGCAGCTACTGCCACGGTGATGGTTTGCGCACGGGCGGTGTGACCCCGGACCTGCGCTGGTCAAACCAGGGCATTCACGACCAGTGGCAGGAGATCGTCCGCGAAGGGATTTTCGAAAGTCGGGGAATGGTGAGTTTCAAACAATTTGTGAGCGCCGGGGAAGCGGAGGCAATCAGGCAGTATGTGCTGCACGAGGCCAACCGCCGCTATCGGGAACTCAACCCGGAGCAGGAATGATCCGCGCGTCGGCGCGGCGCAGCCGACAAGGCTGTCTGGCCGCACCAGACTTTTTGCTGGCATGATGGGGGGCGACATGGCCCGGTCACAAGCATTGCTTTTCATCGGCTTATTGTGGGTCTTCGCCGCCGCGCCGGTGTGCGCCGAGGGGGCCGGCAGCGCTCTCCATTCGGTGCCTGTAACCGAGGAGCCACTGCATGTGGTCCGGCATCGTGGCGATCACTTCATCGTCTACACCAACTGGATCGAGCCCGGGGTCTGGACACTATACCACCAGCACCGCAACGATTTGCTGGCCGTTATCCCGGCGGACACCTCGGCGGCCAGTCAGGAGCCGGGCAGCGACCCGCGCGAGCGAGCCGCGCCTGCGGGCACCCTGGTGTTCTTCCCCTATGCCGACAGCGATGAGCCCTTCGTGCACCGGGTGGGTGGGCGGGGCAATGCACCGTTTATCAATATCGGCCTGGAATTCCGGGATTCAATGGCGGTCAGCTGTTCCGACACCCCACCTGGCTGGCAGGATGCCAGGGTGGAGGCAGCGACAGCCAACCGTCGTGGGCATGGCTATCGCCTGCACCTGGACAGCGGTGCGCAAGTTGCGCTGCCGCAGCGGGGCAGGGGGCTACTGATCGTGCCCCTCGGTGCAGCGCTGTTGCAACTCGGCGACGAGTCGTGGAGGGCCACAATCGGTGATTTTCGATTTTACGAGGGCGGTTTTCCAGGCCGATTGGGCAATTCCGGAAGCGCTGCGGTAACCCTGGTGGTTTTCAGCGCCTGTTGACGGGCTGACGGGAATGTTTAGCTGCCCTTACGCAATCCTTACCGGGCAGGTCTACTGCTGCCCTGTATCCCCGAAGTGTTATGCGCCAAAGCAAACCGGGGGCTGTGCGCCCCCGGAGATTAGTGGATCTCTATTGTCCTCGGGGTGGCTTCCACCACCTTGGGTAGGGTCAGCGTCAGTACGCCGTCGTCGACCGACGCAACAATGCCTTCCTGGTCGACCACATTGGGCAGTTGGAATTTGCGCGTGTAATTGCCGACGCCGTACTCGCTGTACAGCGGTTTAAGTTCACTGTAGGTATTCAACGAGATCCTGGCTTCCACACTCAACACACTCTTTTCCAGCTTTATATCGACATCATTCTTGGCAACGCCGGGTATCTCCATCACCACGGTTAAAGCCTCGTCTGTTTCGTGAATATCGGTTAAAGGGGTATAAAAACGACCTTGTCGGGTGGGTTCCCCGTTATCGGCCAGTTCCTGTTTATTTTGTACCTCGAGTTCGCTGTTGGCTTGCTCAGTGCTTGTCATGGCGTCTTCTCCCTTCAGGCTATCGTTACCGCACGCGGCTTGTCAGCTTCCGACCGGGGCAGGCGAATGGCCAGTAAGCCCTGTTGCCGCTTTGCCTCCACCCTGTCGACATCGACGTCGAACGGGACGCTGAAAGTCCGGTCGAAGGCTCCCTCGCGGCGCTCCCGTCGATGCAGGCTGGCGGACTCACCGTAGTCGATAGTTTTGCGACCGGAAATCCTCACCTGATCCTTGTGCACCTGCACTTCCACGTCTCCGGCTTTAACGCCGGGAAGTTCCGCGACCACTACCACGCTGTCTTCAGCGGAAAATATGTTAACCGGTGGAAATGCGCCCCGTCCTGCGGTCGACGACCCCCACCAGGACTGCGTTGGCGTGCGATCCATCGATTGTTGCAGGTCAAGCAACATATCGAACGCACGTGCCAGGCTGTTGACCATGATGTACCTCCTTTATGTCCAGCGATGTGTACTTTGTTGCAACCACCACGGGTTGCTCAAGCCATAACTAGGGATGACGTGAGAAATTTCAAGCCATGAATGGCGACGATTTAAATCCTGTCAGGAAGCCGGCTGGTTGCGGGTTCTGTTGCGCATCGGTGCAGGCGAGTGCTGGACGAGCTTATCGCCCGACGACAGGACGCTGACCCGGCGGGTGCTGTTGGACGTTATGGCGCAGCAGGCGGCCCACGCACTGCTCGACCCATGAGGGCGGGTGGCAGGTAGCCGAGCTGTCGACTGAAATCCTCTCTGGTATGTTGGCCGTTGCGCCAACAGGGTGCCAGGGCAGATCCGGCGATCGATGGTGCGGCGGAGTGCGGCATCGGCGCGTTCGGGTTTTTCTCGACGCTTGAAGCGCGCTGCGCCATCGCATGGCGCCGGGCCTATTTACTATCGAAGGTCACGATTTTCTGGTTTTTGATATCCGCCAGCAGTGGACTGGCAGCGGCCCGGGTGAAAGCAGAGCTCACGGCCTCCGAGCGTTGATCGGTAACCGGCCGGTAATTGGGGTGGGTAAAGATATAGAACTCTCTCGCTTCCAGGGCCTCCAGGACCCGCTGGCCCACGATGCTGACATCGATGCCGCCCGCTACCGCCCTGGCGGTATTGCTGGCAATTTTCAGCACCTCCGGCCCGGGCGCTATCGAGGGTGCATAGCGTGGCTGGCGGTTGCGGTAAGACTGGTGAATGCGGGTGCGCACAAAGGCCGGTGCCAGCACCGCAACATGAATGTGATGTTTTTCCAGTTCCACCGCCCAGGCTTCCGAGAGCGCAACTACCGCTGCCTTGGTAGCGGTATAAGCCCCGCCCAGTGGCGCCCCGGCCATGCCCGCGATCGACGCCACGTTGATAAGCCAGGCCGGCTCACCGTGCTGCTTCATCAGCGGCACGAAGGTATTGGCGCCGTAGACCACGCCCATCAGGTTGACGTCGATGGTCCAGCGCCAGCCGGGATCGTCCAGGGTTTCGATAGCGCCGATGCCGCCGCTAACGCCGGCGTTGTTGACCAGCATATGAACCTTGCCGAAACGCTCGCAAGCCAGTCTGGCAGTGCGTTGCCAGTCTTCCAGCAAGGCGACGTCCATCTCAACCGCCAGTACCTCAATGCCTGCCGCTTCCAGCTCACTCTGTGCCACGGCGAGCGGCTCCGCCTCGATATCTGCGACAACGATATTCATCCCGGCCCGGCCGAGGGTTTCGGCCAGGTTGCGGCCGATGCCTTCCGCTCCGCCGCTGATAACCGCTGTCTTGCCGGCAAGTGTTTTCATTTTCTCTCCGTGGTGAGCGGGCCGCCATCGGGACACAGCCGCTGCCAATTTGACGGTATTTGGGCTGTATCGACAGCCGCTGCAAGCAGGCATGGTAAGGAAGCGAGCCTGAGCTGGTCAAGGCGAGATCGGGTTTTCTCCGATTCAGAAGCGCAGCGCTGCATCAGTGGACGCTCGAGGCGAAGCCTGAGGTGACGCCGAATTGATCAGATATGCCCTGGTTGATGATGGCAAAGCGATCCGGTTGGTTTTTACCGGGTTGCGTTTCCATCCCCACCCGTTACTTGCGCATCACATTTGCAGAAAGTGCGACGCGGGTGTAATGGCGCGGGCGAATCTGCCTGGGAGCGTCCGTCTGAATTTATGGAGAAAAATATGAAAGACTGAATAGCGGGATGATGAGCGCATCGTAGCGTGGGCCGCAATGCGTTCAGCTCTTTGCGGCCCTGGCTGCTGTCGATGATTTAGACACCTTGCGTTTTCGGGGTTTACGTTTTTTTGCTGCCTGGGGCGGTAAGCCTTTTAAGCCGGTCGCGGTCGGCACCAGGGTATTGGCCTGTTCAATCAGGTGTCGCAGTTGTTGTTCCAATGGCACCATAAACTGCTGGTAACTGGTCTGCTTGCGGCTGATTTTATCCAGCTCCAGTTCCCAATGCGCCGTCATGTCCGGCGCGGTGGCGCTTGCGGGCAGCGTCTCAATCAAGCCGTGGCCGGTGCGGGTGGCGCGAATACTTTTATTCTCTCGCACAATAAAGTTGCGTTTGAACAGTAACTCGATAATGCCGGCTCGCGTGGCCTCGGTGCCGAGTCCGTCGGTATCCCTCAGTACCTTGCGGATATTCGGGTCGGTGACAAACCGGGCAATGCCTGTCATGGCTGCGAGCAGCGTTGCATCGGTAAACGGCTTGGGTGCCTGGGTCATTTTCTCGAGCATTTCTCCTTTGCTGCATTGCAGCGATTGGCCCTTTTGCAGCGCCGGCAGCAGTTGTTGATCGCGATCATCCCCGGCTGTGCCAAGCAGGGTTTTCCAGCCGGGTTCCAGCACTTGTCGAGCGCTGGTGGTAAAGCGCCCGCCGGCGATAGTGACCTCTACTTTGGTTTCAAAATATTTAAACGGCGGTAAAAACTGTAACAGGTACTGGCGCGCTATCAGCTGATAAATATGTCTCTCCGGTTGAGACAATCGCCCGGCATCAAGCACTCTCCGGGTCGGGATAATCGCGTGGTGCGCTTCTACTTTGCCGGTGTTCCACGCTTTGCTTTTACGTGCCGGGTCGAGCTTTTCCAGGGCCGTTGTCACCGCCGGGTAATTTTTAACGATTGCCGCTATGACGTCGCTTGCCTGTTGATGATGTTCAAGGGGCAAGTGGCGGCTGTCTGACCTGGGATAGGTGATCAGTTTGTGCTTCTCGTAGAGCGCCTGGCAACTGTCGAGCACTTGCCTGGCGCTCATGCCGTGGCGCCTGGCGGCGTCTATCTGCAGCGCAGACAGGCTGTAAGGCAAGGGTGCGGCCTGCTGCTTGCGGTTTTTTTCAAGCCCGCTTACCACCCCTGTCTGTCCCTGAATGCGTTGGGCTACGTTTTCTGCCAGGCTGCGTGATAGCACCCGACCTTGCTCATCCTGGTAGGGTAGGCAGGCCTCGCTGGGTTGCCATTTTGCGGTAAAGTGATGTTGTTCTTCGGTGTGCAAATGGGCCAATACTTCGTAGTAGGCCCGCGCCTGGAAGTTCTCGATTTCCTGGTCGCGCCGCACCACCAGGCCCAGTACCGGTGTTTGCACCCGGCCCACCGAGAGCACTCCGTCATAGCCGGCCTTGCGGCCCTGCAGGGTATAAGCCCGGGTCATATTCAAGCCATACAGCCAGTCTGCCCGGGAGCGGGCCAGGGCAGAGGTGGACAAGGGAATAAACTCGCGATTGTCGCGCAGCTTGGCGAGTGCGCGTTGCACGGCAGATGAATTGAGGTCGCTGATCAGGCAGCGCTGGGTGGCGGCCTTTTTCGCTGCCGGCACTCCGATATAGGCAATCACTTCGTCGACCAGTAACTGTCCTTCTCGATCCGGGTCACCGGCATGCACCAACTGGTCTGCCTCTGCAACAAGTTTACGGATCACGCCAAGCTGTTTGCGGGTTTTGGTTTTCGGTGACAATTGCCATTGCTGCGGAACAATTGGCAGGGCATCGAGACTCCATTTTTTGTAGCCAGGATCGTAGGCGTCGGGTTCGGCCTGTTCCAGCAGGTGGCCGATACACCAGGTCACGGTGTCGCCATTGCCGGCTCGAATATAGCCATCCGCCTTGCGGTGGGGCTTGGGCAATACCTCGGCAATGGCGCGGCCCAGGCTGGGTTTTTCTGCGATGTAAAGAATCATAGTAATGTTCTTTGCCAGGCAGGCTGTAATTATATACAGTACAGTAGTCGATCGCCAATGGCGCTGCAAATACTATTTGCTGGAGGACTGCCTCAAAGGCTCCCCCTTAAAGGCCCCCCCCCTCAGAGGCCCCCCCTCAGAGGCCCCCCATGGCGGAACCGAATTGATCCGATATGCCTTGACAATATCTACCCGAATGTCACGGTTACCATATCTTGCGTGGCAATGGGGTGGAGCGTGGGCACTGTAATATGACTAAAAAGAAGCCGCCTTCAGCCCCATGTAGTCATCGGTGTCCTGTTGCCTCAGGTTCGACAGCAGGGTGTCGGTCCGGGTCAGGATGCGCTTGAAGAAAAACTGCCCGGTTGCCAGCTTGGCCTCGGCAAATTCCGGGTTTTGCGGCTGCAAATCGAGCGCCGCATCCATCATCCTGAGCCACAGGAAACCGTAGGTGATATAGCCCAGCAGATGCAAAAATTCTGTCGCGGACGCAGCAATACTCAGGGGTGACTCCTCTCCCGCCCGGATGATCTGCTCAGTCAGTATCGAAGTGTCCTCCAGTAAGCCGGTCAACCGCGCGACATAGGGGCTTAACACGGGCCTGTTAGCCTCCGGGAAATCACTCATGACGCTGCTGATCTCCTCGAAGTAAAGCCGCAACCATTGACCTTTGTTGGCAAACACCTTGCGTTGCAACAGATCCAGCGCCTGGATGCCGTTGGTGCCCTCATAGATTTGCGCGATGCGAACATCCCTGACCAACTGCTCCTGCCCCCACTCCCGCACATAGCCGTGGCCGCCGAAAACCTGTTGCCCGTGGATAGTGTTTTCCAGGCCCAGATCGGTGGAGAAAGCCTTGACTACCGGCGTTAGCAAGCCCACCAGACCTTGTGCCTTGCGCCTTTGCTCAGCGCATTCGGCGTAACTGCTCTGATCCAGCCACATCCCGAGGTAGACCGCCAGCGCCCGTCCCGCCTCGATGGTGGACTTCATGGTCAATAGCATGCGCCGCACGTCCGGGTGGACGATGATGGGCGCGGCGTTCTGCGGGGATTCGACGCCCTTGCCCTGCAGTCGCTCGCGGGAGTAACTGACGGCGTTCTGGTAGGACATCTCGGAGCAGCCGATACCCTGGATACCGATCGAGAGCCGCTCGTAATTCATCATGGTAAACATGCTTTGCAGGCCATGATTGAGCTCGCCGACAAGGAACCCCCTGGCGTCGTCGAAATTCAACACGCAGGTGGCGGAGCCCTTGATCCCCATCTTGTGCTCGATGGAGCCACAGCTAACGCCGTTGTGCGGCCCGATGGACAGGTCTTCATTGACCTGGAATTTGGGTACCAGAAACAGGGAGGTGCCCCGTGAACCGGCGGGCGCGTCGGGCAGCTTGGCCAGCACCAGATGAACGATATTCTCGGTCAGGTCCTGGTCGCCGCCGGTGATGAAGATCTTGGTGCCGGTTATGGCATAGGAGCCGTCTGCCAGGGGGATCGCACGGGTGCGAATCAGTCCCAGGTCGCTCCCCGCATGGGGTTCGGTCAAACACATGGTGCCCGCCCATTCCCCTGAGTACATTTTCGGCAGGTAGGTTTGCTTGAGCGCCTCACTGGCGTGGGCATTGATGGCCAGAGTCGCCCCCGCCGTCAGGCAGGGATAGAGTGCGAAGGAACTGTTGGCGGCATAGAGCATTTCGTCAGTGAGCACGGAAAAGGACTTGGGCATACCCAGACCGCCGTAGGCCGGATCGCCGCCAATGCCTGGCCAGCCGCCCTCGCAAAAGGTTTTGTAAGCGGCCGGGAAAGCACTCGGGGTTTTGACCTCGCCGTCCACCATCTGCGCGCCTTCCTCATCCCCACTGCGGTTGGTGGGCGCTATGCACTCTGCGGTGACTTTGGCCGCTTCGGCCAGCATCGCGTCGGCCATGTCCCGATCGATCTGGCCGCCAAACCGGGGTGTGGACGCCCAGAACTGGTCTGCCTTGAGCGTGTTGTAGAGTACGAACTGCATGTCTGTGATTGGCGCGCGGTAATTTTGCATGGGCGTCTCCTGTTTTTTGCTAACTTCGCAAACTTAACAAGTAGTGGATAAGAAGGTGAACGAGTATGCTAAGGTACTGGTTTTAAGGCAATGTGGATCTTTGCTTTTGATGCAGAACTGTAAATGTGTTTGCAAAACCTCCCGGGTATTTGCAAATTTTGTAAATCGGGTGAGCTGAATGAGCCAGCGAAAACGCAAGCTGTTCCTGGGGGCGAAAATCAGGCGCTTCAGGGAAGCCCAAAAGCTGACCCAGGCCGGCCTGGCCGCGCAATTGGAACTTTCCCCCAGCTACCTCAACCAGATCGAAAACGACCAGCGACCGTTAACCGTCCCGGTCCTGATCAAGCTGGGCAGCATCTTCAATGTCGATCTGGCTACTTTCTCTGAGGAGGAGGACGACAGACTGATCGGCGAGTTGAGCGAGAGCCTGCAGGACCCGATCTTCCGGGCTGCCCATGTGGGCATCCAGGATTTAAAGGTCATCGTTAACCAGGCGCCTGATTTTGCCCGCAACTACCTGGTTCTGTATCGCTCCTACCTGCAGGCGGTGCAGAATTACGCCGGGCTGGCCCACGATATGACCGCTGACGAGGCCGTGCGCACCATCGAGGGGCCGCAGTTCCCCTACGAGGAAGTGCGGGATTTCTTCCACGACCAAAGCAATTATTTCGAGGCGCTCGATCATGCCGCGGAAAGCCTGTTCGAGAAAGCGGAACTGAGCTTCGGCGGCGGTGAAAGGCAGCTGATCGATTACCTGAAGTCAAAGCATAATATCGCCGTGATAGTGGACGTGGAAGATGACCGGTTGCGCCACTACACACCCACCAGCAAAACCCTCACCTTGTCGAAATTGCTGTCGGTGCGGCAGAGGGTGTTTCAGATCGCCCATCAGATTTGCCTGTTGGAACAGAAAGATACGCTGGACAGGGTGATCGCGGGTGCCGGGTTTGCCAGTCCTGCGTCCACCGGGCTTTGCCGGGTTGGTCTCGCCAATTACTTCGCGGGCGCTTTGCTGATGCCCTACCGGGGCTTTCTCGAGAAGGCGCAGCAGGAGCGCTACGATATCGAGCGCTTGCAAATCCTGTTCAATGTCAGTTTCGAGCAGGTCTGCCACCGCCTGAGTACCCTGCAAAAGCCCGGGGCAATCGGTATTCCGTTCTATTTTTTGCGGGTGGATGCGGCCGGAAATATCTCCAAGCGGCAGAGTGCTTCCAGCTTTCACTTTGCCCGCGTCGGCGGGGCCTGCCCGCTATGGAATGTGCATGAAGCGTTTGCCCAGCCCGGCAAGATTCTGCGCCAGGTCGCGCAAATGCCGGATGGCAAATCCTATTTTTGCATCGCCCGCACCGTTAGCCGCACCGAGGGCGGTTACCTGGTGCCGCAAAAGAACTTCGCGGTCGCACTGGGCTGCGAAATCCAGCACGCGTCAAAGTTGATCTACTCGGTGGGGATCGACCTGGCGGACAAGGAAGCGGCCGTACCCATCGGCGTCAGTTGCCGGGTGTGCGAGCGTCCCAACTGCCCGCAACGGGCCTTTCCACCCATTGGCAAGACAATACAGGTCAACGAAAACGAGCGCGAGTTTTTGCCTTACCGGTTTATTGATTAGTTTCAGGCCGGGGATTGATCTGGCGGCTAA
>JAHEGP010000023.1:0-13663 GCA_024645065.1 Cellvibrionales bacterium
CCCAGGCAGCGACACCGCGATTGACCACATCGCAGCAGAGGTGAACCGCCCAGGCGCGATCGACCTGCGGGTCATAGGTCCATAAGTGCTTTCCGGTTTTGGCATCGACGGCATAGACGACACTCCAGTTACCCGTGACGTACATGACACCATCGATGACCAGCGGGGTAGCCTCAAGGCCGCGCTTGGTACCAAAATCGAAATGCCAGGCGAGATCCATATCCTTGACGTTCTTGTCATTGATCTGATTGAGGGGGCTGAAGCGCTGTTCGCTGTAGGTGCGGCCATGGGTCATCCAGTTGCCGGGTTCCCGGTCGGCGTTCACCAGCCGCTGCCTGGTTACGACGGCCGCTCCCGCATCGGAAGTAGCCGTTTCGGCGCTGGCGGCGAATGTCATCCCCGAAAGGAGCAGGGTGAGCAGCCCGACTACAGCTGTTGGCTTCACTGCTCGCCCTCCTGTTCCTGTACCTGTTCCTGTTCCGGGTTGCTTTCTGCTGGCACCACAGCCTGGCTTGAGAAGTAGGCGGCAATGTCGTCGATATCCTGGTCACTCATCGACTCGAGCATACCTGGCGCCATCATGGCATTCTTGCGTGCACCGCTTTTATAGGCTTGCAGTGCCTTGCTCAGGTAGACGGCATGCTGGCCCGCCAACTTGGGGAACATGGGGTTCTCGCTGCGCCCATCGGCGCCATGGCAGCCGGCGCAAGCTGCAGTTTTGTCTTTGCCACGGGCGGCGTCTCCCGTCGGCATTACTGCGCTCTGGTGAGGAGCCTGGGCCGCATAGTAAGCTGTTATCTCAGCCATATCATCGGCGCTGAGACGTTCGGCCATGGTTTTCATGATGCCGTGATCCCTCTCGCCCTTGACATACGCTTGCAGCGCGCTCATCAGATAAGTTCCATGCTGCGACGCCAGGACCGGGTTGTCTGGCACCACGCTGCGCCCCTCGGCGCCATGACATCCGGAACAGACCGCCACCTTTTCGGCAGCTTCCGTCGCGTTTGCATCAGTTACAGTTACTGCCAGCCCGAGTCCGGCAGCGATCAGCATTGGGGTGAAGATTCTATTCATATCGCCGGTTCCTTTTTATTATTCAGTGCAGTGCATGAGTGCTTGTACTTCGAATGGTGACAAGCTGTATTAGTGGGACTCTACCTGAATTACGGGCCGACGATCAATAAAGATATATCGCCTGGAACCGATCATAATAAAAAACATGGCCCTCCACCGCAGCATGCGTCTGGCAACGGTGCCCGGCGTGCCCCGGTATCTGCTCTCTGCCCGGCAACGCCGCGCAGCGGCGTTTCGTCATCATCACTACGGGCAACAACTTTAGCCGTTACCGTGCTCAATTCAGAAATTCCAGGCGTTTTATGAACGCCCCGGCGGTGCCACCGCTGCGGCCATCGGTGGTGTCTATCTCGATGCTGAATCCGGAAACCGGCGGCACTTCGTCAATTTGAAAGCTCTTGCGAAACTCTTCCCTGAGATCAATTTCTGTTTCAACCACAGTGTTTAATGCAGGATGTTCAAGGCAAATAAAGCGGCCGGATTTTTCATAGTAGCGTCCGGAGTAAGGCTTCTCCAGCACATCCGTCCCCCTGGGGCAGAGGAAGAAGCCTATGAAATAAGGGCTGTCCGGAACCAGCATGGAGCCGCTGGGAAGCCTTTTTTCCCCAAAGAATACATAGATCATTATGGCCTCATCATCCACGCCTTTTTCGTAGGAGGCTCCGGCAGGAAACTTCGAAACGCCCCAAAGCATTCGCAAGTGGTTTGCATCCTGGGCATCCTCTTCGTGCAATATGAGGCCGAAGGATGGCTTGAGCACTTTAAAATGCAAAGCACCGTCGGATTGTGAAAGGTGGATTTTGGCCTGGTTTTTGGCGTCGTGTTGCAATAAAAACCCGCCGGACTGAAGCCAGTGGTAGGTGGAGACGCCGGTCTTGCCGGCGAAATCCACCTGATGGACTATCTGCCGTTCTGGATCGGCGGCGCCCAGGCCTGGCCAGAACAACAGCCACGCCAGCAGCCACGCCGGGCAACCCTGCCGGTTACTCCCCGAAAACCAATGGCGCCAGCAAGCCAGGCTCCTGGTATCGTCAGAACAATACCCGCGGGAATATCTGTGTTTGGCCTGGGAGGGCTTCAAGGGCTAATCCCCCTTTCAAGTGGGTCCGGGTGCCGCTGCTTTTGGAAATCGAAAGCCATGGTTGTCAAATCGACTTCACGCTCTGCAAGTTTACGCAAACATGGGGCGAAATGTCAGTCATAGTGACTCCCCGGTGCTTGCTTCAACACCGCACTTCCTGCCCGGATTTCCCCCCGGGCTGGTAGCGCCGGCATTGCCAGTACGGGACTGCCAGTGGGTCCGGGGACAGTGGGCAATTTGAGCAGCAGGGTAGGCGGATTGCGGTTTATTGTTTCACAAAATAGCTGATGTAAGCTATGCAACCCATTGTTATTGAAAATAAAAAAATAAAATAATTCGCGCCAATTAAATATCCTGGGCGCCAGGGATAGTGCTGCCGGGCTGGCACTCAGGAACTCCCATCGCGCCCTTGGCAACGGGTTTGGGCGGCTTGCCCTGCTGCTTTATAAATTCCAAACATCGGTTTAGACTGCGTTAGAGTAACAGCCCTGTCCAGGTTCTCGCGCTGCTTTGGCCAGTGTTCTGTAGTCGCGTTTTGGGTGACTCGATGGTTTGAGGACCATTTTACCGACCAGGATCCTGTCGTTTGCCAAACGCGGGCGAGGTCGTAATTGGCACCTTTTTCTTGTCGGGTGGGTATTTATGATCTGCCATCATTTCGGGATTCCAGCCACAGGCTCTCTATGACAACGCCATCCAATGCCTTAAAGGGTCCCACGGTGTTTGCATTTTCGAAATCAGGTTTGTTCTGGCTGCTGTTTGCATTGCTGCAGGCGTCGACCCTGTGGGCCCAGGCTGAAGATTCAGAAGCGTCAGAGTCCAGTACGACCCTCGCTGCCCTCAATGCCAATATCGAGCAGCTCGATTCAGACAAGGAGCTGGATGATGACACTCGCCAGTTGCTGTTGGAGCTGTATCGAAAGTCCGTCAGTAACCTGCAGGCAGAGGAAGCCGATAGGCTCGCTGCGGAAAAGTTTCGCCGCAGTATCGAGTCTGCACCGTCTGAAACAGCGAAGCTGGAGCAGGAGCTGGCGGAAGCGAGGGACGAACCCTTCAATCCGTATCCGCAGTTCAATGATCAGACTGACTCTGCCGATTTGGCCCAGGCGTTGCTCGAGGAGCGTGCCAATCTTGCTGCTGTCAATGCCGACGTTAGCCGCCTGAAATTGAACTTGAAAGTGGACCAGGAGCGTCTGGAAGAGGCGCGTCGTGAGCTGGCCCGGGCGAATTTGCAGCGCGACAAGCAAGCGGTCGGCGCACTCAGCAAGCCCGCTCCAACAGACTCCGCGGAGGTGCGCAAGGCCAGAGAGCAATATCGCGAAACCCTGTTATTGGCGCTGGGAGCGAAGATCAAGCGGCTCGATCAGGAATTGCTTAGCCACGGCCCGCGAATCCAGCTGCTGAAGATGCAGATTGCGAGGCGTGAGATGGCACTGGAGGATCTCGCTGCAACCGTGGAAATTCTTGAAGAGAAGCTGGGCAAGCGACGCCGGGACGATGCGATGGAGGCGGTGGTAACGGCTAAAGCGGCGCAGCTTGAAGCGCAAGGCAAGCATCCTCTTTTGGTGGAGGTGGCTCGGGAAAATGCCGCGGTGAGCCAGCGATTGGCGGTTCAATCTCGCGAAATTGAAAAAGTCAACAAGGCTACCAGTGATAAGGAAGCAGAGGCGAAGGAACTGGAGGAAAGCTACAGTCTCGTGCGCCAGAAGCTGGAGATCGCGGGCATGAACAAGGCCCTGGGCCGAATCCTGCAGGAACAACGCACCGGGCTTCCCAGTCGACGGGAGATTCGGGGATCCCTGGCAGATGAGGGGCGACTGATCGCCGACCTGGCCTTGCAGCAGATAATACTCGAAGAGAATTTGGATGCCCTCAAGGATATCGATGCTTATATCGAGCAACGATTGTCGGAGCTTGAGCCAGAGGAGTCGCTGGATCGCGATTCACTGCGTGAGGAACTCAAGGATCTGCTTAAACAACGCGTGAAGCTTTACAGCGAGGCTGGTGCAGTCAGCTCTGCCTATCTGCAAAGCCTCAGCGACCTTGAGTATGCCGAGCAACGCCTGCTCGATAACGTAGAGCAGTATGACGCATTCCTGGGGGAGCGTCTGCTTTGGGTGCGCAGCGCACCCAGCCCGGGTATTGACCGCTTGTTCTCAATATCCAGGGAGCGGATGGCCAATTTTTCGCTCAGCGCCTGGCGAGAAGCCGTCGCACAGCTTTTTAAGGTGGACCGGTTTTGGCTTCCACAGTTTGCCGGATTGTTGCTTGCGCTGTTCATCTATTGGCGCCGGGCTGACATTCGTGAGCGGTTGCTCGCAACCGGCAAGCACGTCGGGAATCCGGTTCATGACCGCATTGGGTATAGCCTTAAGGCATTACTCTGGACAGTGCTGCTGGCGACTCCCCAGGCACTGGCCCTTGCCTCTGTCGGCATGAAACTCAAGTTCGCCACAGACCCTAACGCGCTGTCCCAGGCGCTGGGCGTTGCTTGCCTTTGGGTCGCAGAGAGCGGCTTCTTCATTGCAGTGCTGCGCGAGTTGTGTCGACCCGATGGCCTGGCCCAAAGACACTTCCTCTGGCCGCAGGAGCTGTTGTCGCCGCTGCGCCGGGAGTCATTGAAACTCATTCGGCTTTTCTTGCCTGTAGGCTTCGTCAGTGTCGTGCTGGCAAGCATTGGTGCCTTCGGCATGGAGTGGGGTTTCATGCAGGTAGCCATGGTGCTGGCCATTTGGCTGTTTGCGGCTTTTTTCCTTCGCTTGCTGAGTAACCGGGGTGAATTCATCGCTGCGTTGCAGGTCAGCAATCCGCGCTCTGTACTGGTTCGCTGGCGAAGGCTTTGGTTAGCCATCGGTGTGATCATCCCGCTGGTGCTGACTGGGTTGATACTGTTTGGCTACGTCTATACCGCGTCGGTATTGATGGCTAGCTACGTCGATAGCTTTTGGGTGGTCATTGCGGTGATCATCGTGTATCAACTGGGCTTGCGATTGTTGCATGTGATTGCCGCCCGGCTGAATTACAAGGCGCTGCAGGAAGAGCGCAAGCGCCAGCTGCAGGAGCTTATTGATGCCGGTGAGAGCACCACCGAGGCGGAGATCAAGACGCCGCAAACCGAGGTAAATATCGAGGATCTCGGCCGTGGGACCCTCAAGGTCGTCAATATTGTGGCGACATTCCTTGCGGTCGTCGGTTTATTGCTGGTGTGGTCGAACGTGCTCCCGGCGCTTAATTACCTGGACAATATCGTACTGTGGACCTATTCCGGCGTGGAAGACGGCTCTGCCGCGGTGCTGCAGGTGTCTCTGCTTGACCTTGGTTTTGCGCTGTTGGTTGTCGCTATCACCTACTTTATCTACAGCAGCTTGTCTCCTGTGCTGGAGTTGTTGTTTTTGCACGTCGGCTCCATGGACGCCAGCGACCGCTACACTGCCGTCAAGTTACTGCGCTATGTGGTGTTGACGGTTGGCTTCCTGCTGGTTACCGGAATGCTGGGAATGAGTTGGTCCCAGTTCCAGTGGCTGGCTGCGGCGCTGGGGGTTGGTATTGGTTTCGGCTTGCAGGAAATCGTGGCCAATTTTATTAGTGGTTTGATCATCCTGTTTGAGCGCCCGATACGGGTAGGTGACAGGGTGACGGTTGGCGACGTCGACGGTATAGTCACCCGCATCCAGATCCGCGCTACAACTATTCTGACCTGGGACAGGCAGGAACTGTTGGTGCCGAACAAGGAGTTTATTACCGGTCGCTTGCTGAACTGGAGTCTGTCAGACCAGGTGTCGCGCCTGGTCATTCCGGTAGGCGTGGCCTACGGCAGTGATGTTGACAGGGCCATGCGGCTCATGGAGCGAGTGGCGCAAGACCACGCGAAGATCCTGGATGATCCGGCGCCTTTTGTTACCTTCGACAATTTTGGTGATAGCACTTTGAATTTGATACTGCGTTGCTTCCTCGATGATATGTCAGCGCGGTTGACTACCGCCAGCGAACTTACCCTGGCGATCAACTCGGCTTTCAATGCCGCAGGCATAGAGATCGCCTTTCCGCAGAGAGATATTAACTTTGCCGATGACCAGGTGCTCCATGTAAATTTGCAGGGGCAGAGCACGCCACCACAACCAGGAGGAGCTCCATGATATCAACCGCAAGGGCTGGGCAAAAAGGTATTGCCATTAATCATGGGTTACTGGTTTCGTTAGTGCTGATGTTGCTGGCGTTGCCATTGCCTGGCTGGGCCCAGAAAACCTCCCAGGACACACCCTCCGCCGGCACCGATCGCGTCAATGAAGTTCCGCTGCTGGGCAAGGCCGAGGCAGCGAAGTTTGACCAATTGCTTGCTGGCCTGGAGTCCCAAAGGGCCCAGATCGATAACCTCGAGGCGGCTATCGCGTCGAGCAAGGATTCCAGCAAGGCAGCCCTGCAACTGCGGTTGGCAAAGTTGTGGTTGAATTTGCTGGATGACGGCAACACCTTTGCGAGCGCTGTATACGGCGAGCGGGATGAGGGTGCGCGACAAACGGAATACTGGGACCAGGCCATCGCAGAGCTCAATGCGCATCCGGATATCGCCAGGTTTGCAGCAGGTCAGCTGGCGGGAGACATCAATATTCCCGCCGCTGACATGCCTTCGGTTGAACGGGCGATGACCTACGCCCGAAACGCCGCAATGGTCGAACTGCAGGACAAGCTGTTCAAGGAGATGTTGAAATCACTGGAATTATCGCAGCAGTTTGGCCTGGCTATCGAAGCCGAAAAAGAGCTTTTGAATAGCAGCATCAGGCAGCGGGCCGAGAGTAATTCGGTATTACTGGATGCCGCTATGAGTGACGTGGACAATCATCGCGCGGTGCTCAATGTGCTGCCAGACAATGCTGACGTAAAAGAACAGCTTGCGGTCGCCAGAAGTCGAGTCAGCAGTCTCGCAGCGTCCCTGCAATCGGCTGTTACGCTGATGAAAAAACTGGACATCGATGCCTCGAGCTACAATCAGCAAATTATAAGGGGTACTGGCCAGATCAGTTCGGATACCGTCAGCGTGTCTATGCTGGGAAGCCTGGCTGCCGAGTGGAGTAAAAAGCTGCGTAACTGGGTGGTTAGCGAAGGACCGGATATCCTCGTCAAACTTGGCTTGTTCATAGTGTTTTTGCTGGCGGCGCTCAAGCTCTCGCAAATGGCGGGACGGCTGGTTGAAACAGGACTCAAGCGATCCAGCGTCGATATATCGCAGCTGTTGCACAAAATGCTGGTGTCGGTAGCCAGCAAACTGGTGCTTGCCGTAGGAATTCTGTTTGCCTTGTCGCAAATTGGCATTTCCCTGGGGCCGGTGTTGGCCGGTATGGGGGTCGCGGGGTTCGTGATTGGCTTTGCCCTGCAGGACACCCTGTCCAATTTCGCGTCCGGCATGATGATACTGATCTATCGGCCCTTTGATGTCGGTGACGTTGTCGAGGCGGGCGGGGTAGCCGGTACGGTCAATCATATGAGCCTGGTCAGCACAACCATATTGACCTTCGATAACCAGACTCTGGTGGTTCCCAATAACAAAATATGGGGTGATGTCATAAAAAACGTCACCGCCCAGAGAACCCGGCGGGTCGATCTGGTCTTTTCGATATCCTACGATGATGACATCACTGCCGCGGAACAAATTCTGCAGGATATCGTGGCCGCCGACAAACGGGTGTTGAAGACGCCGGAGCCGACTATCAGGTTGCATCAACTGGCAGATTCCTCGGTAAACTTTATTGTTCGGCCCTGGGTAAACACCGGTGATTACTGGGCCGTTTACTGGGACATAACGCGGTCGGTCAAGCAACGCTTTGATGGCGCCGGGCTGACCATTCCATTTCCGCAGATGTCTGTGCATATCGAGCAGCAGGACCAGCAGGACCAGCAGGACCAGCAGGACCAGCAGTCGGCGGCGCTTGCGGGTGAAGCCCACAGCAAGGCCTGATCGCGCTGGCGGCCAGCCCGCTGCAAGATTGGGTGATGACTTGTTAATGGACTGCCTGCCTGCTATCGTCGACCTTACTTTTCAAGTTTCGAGGTGAATACCATGGCGAGAATCCTGTTGCTCTGTGCAGCTCTATTGACCGCGCTGCCTGGCGCTGGCGCGTGGGCGGCGTCTGCAGTTGAGGACTACTCCGAGACGATCAGCGAATTCAGGCAAATTGCAACGGTGAGCCCCTTTTTTTCCAGTGCCTACGGCTACGCAGTTTTCCCGACGGTGGGAAAGGGCGGGCTGGGCATTGGCGGGGCCTATGGCAAGGGCCAGGTCTACCGCGGTGGCAAGGTTACCGGGTTTACCTCGATGACCAACCTTTCGATAGGGTTTCAGGCGGGCGGCCAGGCCTACAGTCAGGTCATCTTTTTTGAGAATAAAAGTGCCTACGACGAATTTACCAGCGGTAACTTCGAGTTCTCTGCCAGCGCCAGCGCGGTGGCGGTAACCGCCAGCGCCCAGGCACAGACTGGGACCGGGGGCGGGGCCTCTGCCGGCGCCAGCACCCACGCAAGTGCTGGCGGTAAACAGGCGCAGGCGGAGTACAGCGATGGACTACTCGTATTTATCCTGGGTAAAGGCGGCTTGATGTATGAAGCCGCAATCAGTGGGCAGAAGTACAGTTTCAAAGCCCTCTAGCGTCCTGGTTTGCCATTGATGCTAAACCCGGTGAGGAGTCTGCTGTTGTTATGACGAAATACTCATCCTCTCGGGGCAGGTCGAAAGCGTGTGTACGGGTGCTGGCCTTCAGTGAGTCAAAACCATTCCCGGGCTCGCGTCGGGGAGGGCAGGCGTGAGGGATGATGAAATTGCTGTCAAGGCGGATGCTTCCCCATTGCGGCCGGGGGCTTGAGTATGTCTGGATCGCAACCAGGATTGCGTCGCTTTACAGGCTTGGGTTTGGTGCTGCTTGTCGTCATTGCCTGCTCCCCTTCCCCGGGGCCGACAGTTGCACCTGAATCACCGCAGGTGGCTGTGATGACCGCCGAGCCGGCCGATACGCCCCTGGTTTTTGAATTCATTGGCAGGACCGTCAGCTCCAGGCGAGTCGAAATTCGTTCCCGGGTGGAAGGTTTTGTTGAGGAGCGCGTCTATACCGAGGGCAGCAAAGTCACCGAGGGAGACACGCTATTCCTCATGGATCCCAAACCTTTCGAAGCTCGACTCAAGGCGGTTAAAGCCGGGTTGGCCCAACAGCAGGCGCGTTTGAGTAATGCCAGCGCCAACCTCGAGCGGATTGAAAAGTTGGCAAAACAGAAGGCCGTCGCCCAAAAAGACCTCGATGATGCGCTGGGTGTTTATCGCTCGGCACTGGCCGCTGTGGAGGCCGCAAGCGCTGAAGTGGTGGGGGCCGAATTGGACCTGGGTTACACTGATATCCAATCGCCTGTCACCGGAATTTCCAGTTTCGCGGTTAAGCAGGAGGGTTCCTATGTCAGTAGTAGTGACAGCTTGCTGACCTATGTCGCGCAAATCAGGCCCATGTGGGTGGAATTCAGCGTATCCGAGAACCAGATTTACAGGCTCGAGGCCGAGGAGCGTGCCGGCAGGGTAGTGAGCCCCCGGGGGGGTGACTATACCGTTGAGATCGTGATGGTTGACGGCACGGTCTTTCCAGAGGTGGGAAAGCTGACCTTTGCCGATGCTGCTCTCAGCGAAAAAACCGGAACATTTTTACTGCGCGCAGAAATCGCCAACGCCGAGGAACAGCTGCGCCCGGGCCAGTTCGTGAATGTCCGCTTGCGCGGCGCTATCCGGCCCAATGCCATACTGTTGCCCCAGCGAGCCGTGCAGCAGGGCGCCCAGGGCAGTTTCGTCTGGCTCGTCGATGAAAGCGGTAGCAGCCACTTTCAGCCTGTTGAGGTCGGGCCCTGGTTCGGGGACCGATGGTTTATCGACAAGGGTCTGGAAGGCGGGGAAACGGTGGTTGTCGATGGGGTCCAAAAAGTCAGGGCTGGCATAGAGCTGACCACTACTCCCGTCGTCGACAACAATTCCGAAGCTGCCGAGTAACGGATTCGATGGCATGATATCCGCGGCCTTTATTCAACGTCCGGTCCTGGCCACGGTATTGTCGATCGTGGTTGTGATCCTCGGCTTCGTTTCGCTGTCGGGCTTGCCGATCACCCAGTATCCGGACATTGCCCCGGTGCAGGTGACGGTAAACGCCAGCTACCCGGGCGCCGATGCTGAAACCGTAGCCAATTCTGTGGCGGCGCCGCTGGAAAAGCAGATCAATGGCGTCGACAACATGTTGTATATGCAGTCGATCAGCTCTGCCACCGGGGATATGGCACTGACCGTTTATTTTGCCATGGATACAGAGCCCGACGCTGCGGAAGTCCAGGTCAACAACCGCGTCTCCCTGGCCCTGTCGGAGCTGCCGGACGTGGTCAGGAACGCCGGCGTGAGTGTACAAAAGCGTTCCTCGAGTTTTTTGATGCTGATTGGCATCTCATCCCGCGATGGCCGTTACGATGAAAAGTTTGTCGGTAATTACGCCAATCTCTATGTTCTCGATGCGCTGAAGCGCGTTCCTGGTGCGAACCAGGCAAGTATTATGGGCCTGCCGGACCTGGCGATGCGGCTGTGGCTGCAGCCGGACAGAATGGCGGGGTTGAAGGTGACCCCCACCGATATCCAGGCAGCAGTCAGTCAGCAAAACCAGCAGTTTGGAGTAGGGCGATTGGGGCAAGCCCCGACCGATGGGGCGGTAGAGATGACCTTTCCGGTCGTTACCGAGGGGCGCTTCAGCGAGGCTCGGGAATTTGAAGACATCATTCTGCGGGCAGATTCCGAGGGCACCGCGATTGTCCGTATGAGGGACGTTGGCTATGCCGAGGAGGGTTTGAAACAGTATTTGCTCCGTTCCAGCCTGAACGCCAGCCCGGCAACTTTTATCGCCGTATACCAGCAGCCCGGCTCCAATGCCATGGCCGTCGCAGCCAGTGTGCATGCCGAGTTGGAGCGCTTGAGTCAGAGCTTCCCGGATGGTATCGATTACACCGTGTCACTGGATACTACCAAAGTGGTGCAGGCGTCGATCGACGAGGTTGTTGTAACTCTCCTGATCGCGGTTGTGCTGGTGGTATTGGTGACCTACCTGTTTTTGCAAAACTTCAATGCAACCTTGATCCCCACGATCGCCATATTTGTCTCTCTGGTGGGGACGTTCATCGGCATGTCGGCGCTTGGGTTTTCCATCAACCTGTTGACCCTGTTCGGGCTGATATTGGCAATTGGCATTGTCTGTGATGACGCCATCGTCGTGGTGGAAAACGTCGAGCGCAATATGAATGATCTGGGAATGGAGCCCGGGGCAGCTACTTTCAGAGCAATGGAAGAGGTCACGGGACCGGTCATCGCCACGACACTGGTGTTGATTGCGGTGTTTGTGCCAGTGGCGTTTTTGTCGGGAACTACCGGCGTCCTGTTTCAACAGTTTGCTATCACTATCGCGATCTCGGTGGCCATATCCAGTTTTGTCGCGCTGACCCTTACTCCGGCCCTTGCCGCGATACTTTTGCAACCCGGGGTTGAACCCAATCGGTTTTTCCGGCGATTCAACGCCTGGCTCGACAAGTTGACGGCGCACTACGTCCGTGGTGCGGGTTTCACCATAAGGCACAGCGGCACCGCACTCATCATTCTGGCCCTCATGCTCGCCTCAACATGGGCACTTTTCAGGGCTGTGCCCGGAAGTTTTGTTCCGGCCGAGGACCAGGGTTTTTTGTTTGCCGCGGTCAGCCTGCCCGACGGTGCGAGCCTGGATCGAACCGAGAAACTGACCCGGCAAGTCGCGGACATATTTGCCCGGCATCCTGCGGTGCAGGATTATTCGGCACTGTCCGGCTTTAGCCTGCTCGATGGACAGTTTAAAACCAATGCGGGCACGGTCTTCATCTCGCTCAAGGATTTTGATGAGCGAAATAAGCCGGCGTTAACCGCACAGTCACTGTTGCAGTGGGTCAGGCCTCAACTCAGTGGCCTGGCCGGAGGTATTGCCTTTGCCATTAATCCGCCCCCGATACCCGGTCTCGGTACCCAGGGTGGTTTCGAATACTGGTTGCAGAGTCGTGGCCAGGGCAGTGTGGCTGAGCTGGAAAACACCGCCCGCAAACTCATGGCTGAGGCGGAAGTCAACGCAGAATTGACGCGGCTGAACGCCACGATCAACGCAAGTTCCCGCCAGCTTCACACCGATGTCGATCGGACCAAGGCCGAGGTGCTCGGTGTGCCGGTGCCGGATATTTATAACACCCTGCAAACCCTGTTCGGTTCACTCTACGTGAGTCAGTACAATAAGTTTGGCAGGGTGTGGCAGGTTATTTTGCAGGCCGAACCCGCATTTCGAGAAAAGCCCGAAGATATAGGCAAGTTGTTTGTACGGCAGAGGGATGGTGAGATGGTGCCGCTCTCAGCGATGGTCTCTACCCGCTACGAGGTCGGCCCCGATCTTGTGTCCCGCTTCAACGGTTTCATGGCGGCAAAAATAACCGGTGATGCCGCGCCGGGTTTCAGCTCGGGGCAGTCGATCGAGGCGATGGAGGAATTGTCGCGCACAAGTTTACCGGACGGCTACACCTACTCCTGGTCCGGCCAGGCGTTCGAGGAGAAGCAATCCAGTGGCGCGTCCGCCATTGTGTTTGCTTTTGCCCTGGTGATGGTTTTCCTGATTCTGGCAGCCCAGTACGAACAATGGTCTTTGCCCATCGCCGTGTTGACCGCGGTGCCTTTCGGTATTTTTGGTGCGCTGGTGGCTGTGTGGCTGCGCGGCATGGAGAATGATGTCTACTTCCAGATTGGGCTGGTGACACTAATTGGCTTGTCGACAAAAAATGCAATTCTCATCGTTGAGTTTGCTGAACTCAAGTACCAGCAGGGTATGAGTGCGAGGAATGCCGCGCTGGAAGCTGCACAGTTGCGTTTACGACCGATATTGATGACCTCGCTGTCATTTATTTTTGGCGCCATGCCCCTGGTGCTGGCGACCGGTGCCGGTGCCGCCGCGCGTCATTCGATCGGCACCGGCATCATAGGCGGAATGATTGCAGCCACCACCCTGGCCCTGTTTTTTGTGCCGTTGTTCTACTACCTTGTTATTATCGGCAAAGAGCGCTTCTTCGACGCTGGCAGAAACAGTGGAGAGCCCTCAGTGCTGGACGATACCGCTACCAGGGACTGATCAGGCCCCTTCACCAGCCCTAGCTCAAAACGTTTTAATTGTTGACGAAATGCTGGAGAATTGGCGTTTTTTCGCCTGGCAACAGGCCTCGACTCCGGACCACGATAAATATGTCATTCAATATCCCCCGCTTGGCTAGGGGGCGCCAAATGTTATGGTGCCTCATTCTGTCAGTTTTACTGGCTGCCTGTTCCTCCTCCGATAAACCGGCGTCTTCAGATCTGGCAAAATTCGACTACGATTTGATCCACAGCTTGCCCGAGCAAACACTGGATTTTCATAGTGAGGTGCAACCCGTACTTGAGCAGCGCTGCGTGGTTTG
>JAHEGP010000023.1:13673-20906 GCA_024645065.1 Cellvibrionales bacterium
TCATGGCTGTTATGATGCGCCCTGCCAATTGAAATTCACATCCGCCGCCGGTATCGATCGCGGCGCCAGCAAAGAGGTGGTTTACGACGGGGCGCGCATCAAGGCGGCGGATCCCAGCCGTCTGCTTATCGACGCCAGTACCACCGGGCAATGGCGAGACAAAGGCTTCTACTCCGTGTTCGGCCCTGACCGGGCTTCCGCTGGTCCCCAGCAGCGCCTGGACAATTCTCTCATGTACCAGATGTTGTTGCTCAAGCAACTTCATCCCCAACCGGTGGCGGGTTTGCTGCCCGACAAATTTGACACTAGTCTTGGGCGCTCGCAGAGCTGTCCCAAGCTGGATGAATTTGACAAGTATGCAAAAAAGTTCCCGCTTCAGGGTATGCCGTTTGCGATGCCAAATCTCGCTCATGATGAGTATTCGACGCTGGTGCACTGGATCGCCCAGGGCGCGCCAATGCCAGGGGACACACCACCGAGCGCCGAGGTGCAGCCACAGCTGGACAAGTGGGAAAGCTTTCTCAATGGGAGTGGCAGCAAGCAGCAGTTGGTTAGTCGCTATCTCTACGAGCATCTGTTCCAGGGTCACATTCATTTCGAGGGCAGTGACAAGCGCGAGTTTTACCGGCTGGTGCGCTCCAGTACTCCGCCGGGACAGGACATCAAGATAATCAGCACACGGCGAGCCTACGGGGACCCGAAAGGGCCGGCCTATTATCGCCTGGTGCGGTTGCAGGGCAGTATCGTGGCCAAGAACCACGTCGTATACCAGTGGTCCGACGCGCGGATGCAACGTTATCGCCAATTGTTTCTCGAACCGGAGTACGAAGTCGGGGAACTGCCGGGTTTCGATCCCAAGCTGGCCTCCAACCCGATCCGTGCGTTTGCCGCGCTGCCTGTCGAATCGCGCTACAGGTTTCTGCTCGACGATGCGAAATTTTTTATCGAGGGCTTTATCAAGGGGCCGGTATGTCGCGGGCAAATCGCCCTGAATGTTATGGAAGATCAATTCTGGGTGGTGTTTTTTGACCCCGAGGCGCCGCTGACGTCCAGGGATCCCGGTTTTCTTAACGCCATGGGCGATTACCTGGCGTCACCTTCGGAGATGGGCGACAACTTCAAATTGATCAGCGGTCGCAAGCACTACGGAGAATTGCACCGGAAGTATATGGAAGCCCGCCAGAGCCACACGATTGCCAGAGAACCGGTTCCCATCGAGGAGGCCATGCATTACGTTTGGGATGGCGACGGCAATAATCGCAATGCTGCGCTGACCATTTTCCGCCATTTTGATAGCGCTTCGGTGAGCTACGGATTTCACGGGGACTACCCGGAAACGGCCTGGATTATCGATTACCCTTTGCTTGAGCGGATTCACTACCTGTTGGTAGCGGGTTATGACGTCTATGGCAATCTCGGGCATCAGCTGAACTCTCGCCTCTACATGGATTTTCTGCGGATGGAAGGTGAGGATTACTTCCTGGCTTTCCTGCCCGCGGCGCAGCGGGAAACGATACGCACAGCGTGGTACAGCGGTATCCGAGCAGGCATGGAAGGTGCCCAGGGGGTCACCGACTGGTTCGATCGGGAGTTTGTCACCGGTTACCAGACTGACGACCCGCAGCGCGAGCTCTACCAGTATCTGGAGCGACATTTGGGTGCCTTGAGTGGTGGCGTCGATTTTCTCAATCGTTGCGATGACCTCGATTGCGCCGAGCCTGAATACAGCCCGAAGCGCCTTCGGGTGGAGCGGGCGATGCGGCGTGCGACGGAAGTCAGCGGGATGATGATCCAGTATCTCCCCGACGTAGCCCTGCTGCGGGTGCGAATGGGAGGGGATCCGGCTGATGACCTGGCCTATAGCCTGATCAGCAATATAGCTTATAAAACGGTGAGCTCGATGTTTCTGACCGAAAAACCCGGAGACCAGCGTGACTACGCCTACGACACCCAGACCGTGCTGCCGTTTATTGCCGGTAGTTATCCAGACTTTTTCTACGAGGTGGATTACCAGGATATTGACGAGTTCGCCGAGCGCTACACGACTTTGGTCAACCAGGAACAATACGCGCAGTTTGTTGCACGCTTTGGCGTGCGGCGCACGGACTCCAGATTCTGGGCGACTTCCGACTGGTTTAATCGGTACTATCTCAGGGAAAAGCCGCTGACCGCGGGTATCCTTGATCTGAATCGCTACAAGAACCGATGAGTGGCCACAGCAGTCAGGGAGGTGTCTGGTAGACGCTACATCAGACGGCTTGAATCGGCTCTGCGGTGTGCCTTGATAGCTTCTTCGATATTGATCAACTCGACGACATTTTCCAGGTCGATGACGCCGGTGAGCTCGCTGTAGCGGGTGACCCCCACCAGTGGCGTTTCCATACCCCGCAACTGGATAAAAATCGTCTCCATGGCTTCATGCTCATCCACGCAGGGAAGCGCGGCCAGCGAAAGTTGCTGTATTTGGGCGTGTTCGCCGTATTGCCGCAGACCCTGGAGCAGGGCCTGTTGCGTGAGAAGTCCTGGCGACTGCCCGGGAACCAGCACCGGGAAGTGCTTTTGGGTGGTTTGCAGGGTCAGGTCGGCTGCGCGTTGCAATGTGTCGGAGCCCTGCAAGCTGTCGAATTGGGTAATCATAGAGTGGCCAGCCGTCGACTTGAACAAAGCTGCATGCATTTGCTCGGAGCTGGCCTCGCCGGCCGCACCCAGCCAGATAAATGCAGCAATCAGCATCAGGAAGGGATTGTACAGGAGGCCCAGTACAAACATGACCACCGCCAAACCCTGGCCAATGGCGGCAGCCCGCCGTGTAGCCGGCTCTCGCCCCATACGCATCGCCATCGCGGCACGCAAAACCCGGCCCCCGTCCATCGGGAAGGCCGGTAACATATTGAAAACCGCCAGCATGAAGTTCAGGATCATAACCTTGTACAGGAACGGCACATCGGCGGTGAGACCACCCTCGGCATTCAACTGTACCGGGCTGAAGTTAAACCAGAGCCACAGTAGCAATGCAATCACAAGATTGACTGCGGGCCCGGCTGCGGCGACCAGCATTTCCTCGCGTGGATCTTCCGGCATTTTCTCCATCGCTGCCACACCGCCGATGGGAAGCAGGGTGATACTGCGAGTGGTAGTGCCATACCGGCGCGCAGTGAGCGCGTGACCAAACTCGTGCAGGACCACACAGCCAAAAAGCACCAGAATCAGTGCAATCCCCTGGACTACAGCGCTCATACTCTGAGTGTTTTGCCAGTAGACGATACCTATCCAGAGTAAAAGCAGGAAAAACGTCAGGTGAATCGATACATCAATGCCACTGATGCGGGCTACTTTCCAGGACCATTTCATGTTTTGGCCTATTGGCTAAAGGTGTCTGCTTCACGCGATTGTGACGCCTGGCGCCACGATCCGGGCCAGTATACCAATTTTCATTTCGGTAGCGCAGCGTGTTAACGCCTGCCCTTGGATCCCGCTTATAGTGCGGTTCCGGTTCGCCGTTGCAGCGCGCGGGCGGGCCCGCTTTGCAGGTAGTACGATTGTGGTAATATCCGAAGCTACAAGGCAAGGGGAGGCATCCCATGACAGGCAAACCGCGTCCGGATGAGGCCGCACGCACCATGGTGCAGGACTATATCTTTGGGCATCACGGTCGCAAGGAGTTTACGCCAGAAGAAATCGCAAGCTACAAAAGCCGCATTGTCGGCTTGTTGCAACAGCACAATGCGGTTTTGGTCGCGCATTACTACACTGATCCGCTGTTGCAGGAGTTGGCGGAAGAGACCGGCGGTTGCGTCTCGGACTCCCTTGAGATGGCCCGCTTCGGGAAAAATCACCCCGCTGATACCCTGGTTGTTGCCGGGGTCAGGTTCATGGGTGAGACAGCCAAGATTCTAAGTCCCGAAAAGCGCGTATTGATGCCTGATCTGGAGGCGACCTGCTCCCTTGACCTGGGTTGCCCAATCGACGAGTTTTCCGCTTTTTGCGACGCTCACCCGGATCGCGTCGTGGTGGTCTATGCCAACACATCGGCTGCGGTAAAGGCCCGCGCCGACTGGGTTGTCACCTCCAGCATCGCTCTGGCGGTCGCCGAGTACCTGTCGGAGCGCGGTGAAAAGATCCTTTGGGCCCCGGACAAGCACCTGGGAAGTTATATCCGGCAAAAAACCGGTGCCGACGTATTGTGCTGGGATGGCGCCTGTATCGTGCATGAGGAATTCAAGGCACAGGGCCTCATCGATTTGAAGCAGGTGTATCCAGATGCCGCGGTTTTGGTGCATCCGGAGTCCCCGGCATCGGTAGTTGCGCTTGCCGATGTCGTGGGTTCCACATCGCAGATTATCCGGGCAACCCGGGAGCTTCCCAATCGCCAGTTCATCGTCGCGACAGACCAGGGCATTTTTTACAAAATGCAGCAGGCGTCACCCGACAAGGAACTCATTATCGCCCCCACCGCAGGTAGCGGTGCCACCTGCAGGTCCTGCGCCAATTGCCCGTGGATGGCGATGAATTCATTGCAGAACCTGGCGGAGACTCTGCAACACGGTCACAATGAAATTCATATCGATCCCGCAGTGCGAGAGAGGGCCCTGAAGCCGCTGCAGCGAATGGTCAATTTTGTTGCCGAGAATCCGGTCGACTAGATTGTGTGAGCTTACTTTCAGTCAGCCTCCGAATCCTGTTGACCGTCCAGTGCTTCAAGGCCCGGCGCAATCTCCAGAGATTACCCCTCGGGAGGCCAGGCTAAGGCCTTTCGCGCCGCGGTAGCCGGCCATCACGGTCTCAATCAACGGCGGGTTGGTAGTCGTCGACGCTATCCACTCGACGATGAAATTCGCGCCAAAGTTGCCCCGCATGTCGTGCTGGTCGATGATGTAGGTTGCGGTGGCTAGTGGTGCCAGCTGCCAGGGCACAGCCAGAATCGCCTCTATCAGGTTGCCTTCGGTGCCATAGTAGCTAATTGTCTGCACATAGATCGGCTGATTGCGGTCGGTATTGCGAATACTCAGGTTGATGGCCAGTGGAATGCTGCCTCCCTCGAACAGGTAGATGTCGGAGTAGGCAGGCACGTAAGTGGAGCAGGGCATGTTCTGCGGAACCGCTTGCTCGGGGCCTACCCGGTGATAGTGCGACCCCTGCTCGGGTCGCCGGGTGACGAAACTCTTGGCTGCCAGTGCGGGGGCGGGAAGCAGCATATTGACCTGGGCGAGGATGACGGCGGCTGCCGCCGCATAGGATCTAGACATGACTGTGACCTCTGGCCAGATTGTCATTGGAGCGCGCGGTGATGTTAGACCCGATCATACTAATTGAAATCGAGGGTTTCTTTCCAGCGCCTGATCTCGTTGATGCGTTGCCTCAGTCGCGCGGCGGTAGCAGTATCGGTCCCGGCCTCCAGCAGGGCGTAGTTTAGCTGTCGCATCGCCTGGTCGGGTCGACCCATGAGTACAAAGTACTCTGCTCGCGCCTGGTGCAATCCGATAATATCGTTTGAAAGGCCGCGGACCTCGGCCAGCTGGTACCAGAGGTTGGGGTCGGAGGGTCGAAGTCCGGTGTGTTCCTCCAGGACTTTCGCTGCTTCTTCCTTCTCGCCCACCCGCAACAACGCCTCGTAATAACTCATGGTAAGTGGATGATTGCCCGGGTTATAGCGCAGCTGGCGCCGCAGCATGGCGACGGCTTTTTTCGCTTCGCCCTGGTTTTGCCAAAGTTCACTTTGTGCCACCAGGTAGGTGATGCGTTGCGGATCCTGTTTTAGCAGCAGGTCGATCTCCTGCTGAGCTTGTTCCAGTCGCCTCGCCTGGATCAGTGCCAGCGCCAGGCCGTAGCGATAAGCTCCGGCCAATTCGGGGTTATCGCTGATGTCCGAGCGAAACTGCTTGATGGCGGCATTGACGTTGTTCTGGAAATGCAGTTGTACCCGGACCTGCATAAGGTGGTACTCAAAATTGTCCTGGGGCGTGCGTTTCGGATAGCGGGCGGCGCGGCCGCGGGCGTCAGAAATTCGGCTCTCCGTAATCGGGTGAGTCAATAGAAACTCCGGCGGCTTGCTGTAATACCGCCCCGCGCGCTGCATTTGTTCAAACATGCCCGCGACGGCCATTGGGTCCATATCGGCATTGACCATGGTCAGCATGCCGATCCGGTCCGCCTCCTGCTCATTCTGGCGACTGTAGCGTAACTGGCTTTCCAGTGACGCCGCCTGGGTTGCGGTTATCGCTGCCAGGCCCGCGTCGCCCCCTGCGGTTGCCGCGATCACCAGTGCACCAAGCAGGGCGGCAAGGTTGGTGATGGTGGCATTTTTTTGTTTCTCGACACTGCGAGCGAAGTGGCGTTGGCTCAGGTGGGCCAATTCGTGTGCAAGCACCGATGCCAGTTGGTCCTCGTCCCTGGCATACAAAAACATGCCATTGTGCACACCGATTACGCCACCGGGCACTGCGAACGCATTCATGGTCTTGTTGTCGACAACCACCAGTTCCAAGCGGCGATCCTGAACCTGACTAAAACTGGCAAGGCGATAGATCAGGTGTTCAAGATAGTCAGTCAGCAGTGGGTCGTTGATGATGGGGGCTTCATTGCGAAACGCCATCAGCCAGCCGCGCCCGAGTTGGAATTCCTGTTCACTGGAGAACATGCTGGAGCTTGCGTCGCCAAGCTCCGGTATCTGCAGGTCAGCGCTGACAGACCAGGCGTAGGGGGGCAGCTGGAGGCCCAGAGCGATGGCCAGGCATATGATCAGGCGACGGGCAAAAGAGGGGGTAAAAGCAGCGATCATAACAAACCCTAACGGTCCCTGATCCGGTTTCATTTGGCCGAATAGGTGGCGTCGCCTGCGCTATCTGCCTCCCTTTCCAGAATCTCTATTTGTGATAGCATACCAGCCCTTTATGGGGTTTGCTGCCGGGTTTTTCAATGACATCGCACCTTGACGCCACGGGGCTTGAATGTCCGCTTCCATTGCTCAAAGCCAAGCAACAGCTCAACCAGCTGGAGCCTGGACAGACCCTGCGGGTCCTTGCTTCTGATCCGGGGTCAGTACGCGATTTTCGCGTATTTTGCGAGCACAGTGGCCACCTGTTGCTGGAGTCGTCAGAGACTGATGGCATCTATAGTTACTTGTTGCAAAAGCAATAAACCATGGTGCCCTTTGTCGCTTGGCAAGCCGGGTGTCCCGTGGCGTTCACAAATCGATCCCGAAATTCTTAAGATTGTGAATTTGTCGAATTGTTC
>JAHEGP010000024.1 GCA_024645065.1 Cellvibrionales bacterium
CAGTGGTTGCAAATGCAGGAACAATTGGAGTCGCTGGTTGGCTAGGCACGGTATTTTTTTTCGTGCCGGGCTTCGTTTTACTGCTTTGATCGGTCGCGTTTACAGGATCATTCGGCGAGCGGCAGGGTAAGGTGCTGCAAAAAAGGGATATCAATCCGGTGAAAATCTACCCTGAGTCACCCCACAAGGATTTGGCAAAGGGCAGCAAGAACTTTGCAGAAAATTATATTCGCGGCGCCTACCATTTTTCCCAATGGCGACGTCCTGGCGCTTTGGGGTTTTTCGAGAAACCGTGCAGCGTCTCTGGACTCACCCATAGGGCGCACAGTAATCCGCATTTTTTCGTAAAGATATCAATCTCTTACCGGCTATAGCAGCGTTCGACTGCGGAATCTAGGTGCAATGCAAGTTCTTCGCCAGCAACCGGTCCAGGGTGTTGGCAAAGGACTGTCGGGCGGTATTGTCCAATGGCGGAGGCCCGCCCCCGAGCTGTCCGTTATCACGCATCTGTTGCATGAAATCCCGCATCGCCAATCGCTGCCTGACGTTTTCCTCGGTGTAATGTTCGCCCCTCGGGTTGATGGCGGTAACGCCCCTGGCGACCAACTCCGCGGCGAGTGGTATATCAGCGGTAACGACAATGTCGCCGGGGGAGCAATGCTGCGCCAGGTAATTATCGGCAACGTCGAATCCTGCCGCCACCTGCAGCGACCGGATCAGAGGCGAGCGCGGCACCTGCAGTGGGTGATTCGCAACCAGTGTTAAAGGTATCTTCACGCGCTGTGCAGCGCGGTACAGGATCTCCTTGATGACCTTGGGGCAAGCGTCGGCATCTACCCACATTTCCATCGTCAGGGTTTTGCCTTGCTGGATTTGGTTTTGCCACCTCGGCTTCCGGTCTTGGGGTGATCTTTTTTGGTACCGGTTGTTGCCTTACTGCCCGGCCCGGGGCGGGTGGCCTGGAGCGAGGATTTGTCTTCGACCAGACTCAGCTTTAGCTGCCGACTGCGTACCCTCACCCGGCGTAGATGCTGGAATATTTCTGCCGGCATGCCAGTGGGGAGCTCGACTGTACTGAATTCATCGAAAATATTGATGGCGCCGATATACTGGCTATCGATATCAATCTCGTTGGCAATTGCACCGACGATATTGCCGGGGGTCACCTCATGGGCGTGGCCTACTTCAAGCCGATAGGTCTGCATTGGCACGTTGTCGTGCTTTTCAGGGCGCCGGGCCTTGGCTTCACGGGGTGCTTCCTCGTCGCGAGTCCTGTCGCGAGCTGCCGGCCGGTTCTCCGGGGAGGCGTCGCGTCGCTTTTTCGTTGCCGTCGTTGGCGAGTCGATGGGCCTATCCTTTTGTAGCAATTCCGCCATGGCGGCTGCCACAGCGATGGGGGATTCGCCAGTTTCATCGCAGAGTTCTTTCACCAGTTGCGCAAAAATCGGCGCCGGCCGTGTGGTCAACGCGTCCAGGATCGATGCCTTGAATCGCTGTCGCCGCTGGTCGATAATTTCCTCTGCCGTGGGTAACTTCAAGGCCGGAATCTTGCGATTGGTGGCCCTCTCAATCGCGCGCAGCAGGCGTTGTTCCCTGGAAGTGACAAACAGCACGGCGCGACCCTCCCGGCCGGCGCGACCGGTGCGGCCGATCCGGTGAATATAGGACTCGGGGTCGTGGGGAATATCGTAATTGATCACCAGGCTGACGCGTTCGACATCGAGGCCGCGGGCGGCAACGTCAGTGGCCACGAGAATATCGATCTTGCCTTTTTTCAGTCGATTGATCGTTTGTTCCCGCGCTGACTGGCTCATATCGCCATTAATGGCGCTGCAGGCATAACCGCGGGCGCTGATCTTTTCCGCCAGTTCTACGGTGGTGCCCCGGGTACGGGTGAAGATTATAACGCCATCAAACTCTTCCGCCTCCAGTAACTGGGTAAGTGCATCCAGCTTCTGGTTGTTGTTGCTGACCAGCCAGTAATGTTGATCGATGGTGTCGACGGTGGCCGTTTTGGCTTCAATTTTAACGTGGGCGGGGTCTTGCAGGAAACGCTGGGCAACCCGGCGTATCGGCTCGGGCAATGTTGCTGAAAACAACACCGTCTGCTGATCGCCGCCGGCATAGGACAGGATCGCTTCAACATCATCGATAAAACCCATGCGCAGCATCTCGTCGGCCTCGTCCAGCACCACCGTTTTCAGGGTGGAAAGGTCCAGAGTGCGGCGCTTTAGATGATCGAGCAATCGCCCCGGCGTGCCGACCACGACGTCGACTCCCCGCTTCAACTGCCGCAGCTGGGTCGACATGTCCTGGCCGCCATAAATCGGCAGTACGTGAAAACCCTTCATATTGCGAGCGTAGCTCTGGAATGCCTCGGCAACCTGGATTGCCAGCTCCCGGGTAGGGCAGATCACCAGTGCCTGGGGTGCCCGGGAGCCTGCCTTCATGCGGCTGAGGATGGGCAGTGCGAATGCAGCGGTTTTGCCGGTTCCGGTCTGGGCCTGGCCAATCAGGTCACGACCCTGCAAAAGCATTGGTATGCTTTGTGCCTGGATCGGGGATGGGGTCTCGTAGCCAAGCTTGGCCAGTGTTTTGCTCAGGGTATTCGAGATACCCAGCTCGGCGAATGGTCCGTTGTCGGTCGTGGTGGGCATGCTTGCGCCTCATGGGGCGCTACGATCTGACACGGCGGGCTTGACATGGACCAGGCGAGAACAGGTAGTAGCGGCAAAATCGGGGGAGTTAGTATACCCTGTTTATGGGGGCAATGGCAGTCGCAGCGACAGCGCTGCGTGTCCGGGATAGACATCGAGCGGTAACAGGTCGAGGCGGGAAATTCCTGTGAATTGGGTGGTCTATATCATCACTGCCAGCGACGGCAGCTTGTACACCGGCATCACGACCGACATGGAGCGGCGCTGGCGAGAGCATTGCGATGGGCGCCGCGGCGCCCGTTTTTTTCGTGGCCGCAGTCCGTTGCACCTGGCCTATCTCGAGCCCAGCGCAGACCGCAGCAGCGCCAGCCGCCGTGAAGCCCTGATCAAGCGCCTGACGCGGCCGGAAAAGCTATCGCTGATTCGCTCCAGCCGCAATCGGCTGGAGCATGCCATGACATCGGCGCAAGATGCTGGCGCTAGCTAGCAGCCGCTTCCAGCGCCTGGGCAATATCGGCGATGATATCGTCGACATGCTCGATTCCCACTGAAATCCGCACCAGATCCACCGATACCCCGGCTGATGCCAGCTCCTCGGGTCCGAGTTGGCGGTGGGTCGTAGAAGCAGGGTGACAGGCAAGGGACTTGGCGTCGCCAATGTTTACCAAGCGCAGGATCAGTTCCAGCGCGTCGATAAATTTTGCTCCTGCCTGCTGGCCCCCGACAATGCCGAAACTGAGGATCCCTGAGGCGCGGCCACCGAGCATTTTCTGGCACAGCGGTTGATATTCGCTGTCTGCCAGACCGGCATATTTTACCCAGCTGACCCGGGGATGCTGCCGCAGGTATTCAGCCACCCGACTGGCATTCTCGCAGTGCCTGTCCATGCGCAGGGCCAGTGTTTCCAGGCCTTGCATGATCTGGAAGGCGTTCATGGGTGACAGCGCCCCGCCGCAGTTGCGCAGTGGTACTACCCGGCAACGCCCGATAAAGGCGGCAGGCCCCATTGCCTCATTGAACACAACACCGTGATAGGAGGGGTCTGGCTGGCTGAACATGGGAAATCGCTCTGCCTGGGCTGCCCAGTCGAACTTGCCGGAATCCACGACGATTCCGCCGATAGAAGTGCCGTGACCGCCTATATACTTGGTGAGCGAGTGGATTGCGATATCTGCACCAAAATCGAATACCCGGCACAGGTAGGGGGTGGCGACGGTGTTGTCGACGATCAGGGGGATGCCGTTGCGGTGAGCGATATCGGCCAGCTTTTCCAGATTCACGACATTGCCCGCCGGGTTGCCGATAGATTCGCAAAACAGGGCTTTGGTGCTGTCGTCGATATGGGCTTCCAGACCTGCATAGTCATCGAATGAGGCAAAGCGCACGTCAATCCCCAATGTCGGCAAGGTGTGCGCGAACAGGTTGTAAGTGCCGCCATAGAGCTGGCTGGTGCTGACTATATTGTCGCCGCTGCGACAGATCGTCATGACAGCCGCGGTGATTGCCGCCATACCCGAAGCCATTGCCAGTGCTCCCACCCCACCTTCAAGCGCCGTCAAGCGCGCTTCCAGCACTGCATTGGTCGGGTTCATGATGCGCGAATAGATATTGCCAGCTACTTTCAGGTCGAACAGGTCGGCACCGTGCTGGGTGTTATCAAATGTGTAAGACGTGGTCTGGTAGATTGGCGTGGTAGCCGCGTGGGTGGCCGGGTCACCCTCATAGCCGGCATGCAAGGCAATCGTTTCTGGTTTCATGGCTTTTCCTTATGACAGTCTTTGCGGCGGAATATCGCGTCGAGCTGTTTCCCAAATGAACAACGCTAACGGTTACCGGGCCCAGACATCAGTCAAGTTTGAATCAGGGCGCCGGCGGTCCGAGCAGGATAGAGGTATAGCGCCAGGCAAACAAGCCTAGCGCTACTACCCAGGCCGCCGTGGCCAGTAACAGCCAGTGATCGGGGTGATCGCTGACACCGGCGACGATTCGAAGCAGCGCCGTTAAGCTGATAACAATATAGCTGGCGGTGGTCAGAGGGTTATCCAGCAGCGGGCGATTGGTATGTCCCAGCGCCGCGCGACTGGCTACTGCCAGAATCATGGTAGTAACCGCGCCAATCATGAGTGCATGTAGCCCGGTGCTGAGCGGGAGGAGTCCAGCTGCACCGCAGGCCAGCAAAGCCAGCCCCACCACCAGCCAGAGGAAGCCCAGCTGTAAAACCCAGACGATAGGGCTGGCGAGGGTGCGAAAGAACTGCCAGCGACTCCAGCGCAGCAGCTGCAGTGCCGCTGCCAGGAAGCCGGCTCCGGCGCTGATGACTGACTCGGGCTGCCACAAGAACAGGGCGGCAAACAGCAGCGTGGCGCCAGTGGCGCACAGGTCGAGACGACCAAACGGAGGCGGGGGCTTGCCGCCGGCAGGCAGTTTGCCCTGTTTTACCAGCCAGTTGCCCGTAAATGCCGGAATCACCCGGCCGGCAATCAGGTTTACGGTGAGTACCAGCACCCACAAGCCGGCCCAGACTGCGGTCCGCGTCCAGGGTTTATCCAGCCAGAGCGCCGCGTAGAACGCGGTATTGCTCAGTCCCAACATGGCCAGCAGCGCCAGCAGTTTATAGTTGCGCCGGCTGCTGCCGGCAATCACCTCCCGGGACATCAACCCCAGCAGCAGGGCGTTGAAGCCGAGGTCTGCGCCGGCGATTACCGGTAACAGGTGGAGTGAATTTGCCGGCGCCAGCAGCCGCGCAGACAACCACAAACCGCACAGCACAACGAGGGGCAGGCCCGAGACCGGCGGGCGTTGGGTCCAGTTGGCCACTGCGGTGAGTGCGAAGCCGGCGATGGCGGCGGCGCCGAAACCAAAAATCATCTCATGGGCATGCCAGGCTATCGGGTCGGCTCCGCCGCCGGGCAGCGCCACCAAACCACTCCAGAGCGCACCCCACCAGGCGACCGACAAGATGCCGTAGATGATGGCGAGCAAGAACAGAGGGCGAAAGGCATAGCTGAACACCCGGTTCATGAGGCGACCATTCAGGACAGGTCCTGTTCTGCGCGGACTTGCTTCACCGCGGGCTCCACCGACCGGGGCTCGGGGTATTCGTTTCGCCACGGCGCGCTGTTCATGAAAACCCGCCACCGGTTGACCACCAGGTACTGCGCCGGCAGCACTAAAAGCAGCAGGAAGGTGCCGAACAGCAGGCCGTAGGCAACTGATACCGCCATGGGAATAAGAAACTGGGCCTGGCGGCTGGTTTCGAGAATCAACGGCGCAAGACCGACCACCGTGGTCAGGGTGGTAAGAATTACCGGTCGAAAACGCGCCAGCGCAGCCTGGTAGACTGACTCTTTCAGGTCGATACCCTTGCGCAGATTACTGTTGATCTTATCGATCAGTACCACGCTGTCATTAACGATAATTCCCGACAAGGCGATGATGCCGTAAATCGACAGGGTATTGAGTTGCAAGCCGTGAACGCCATGTCCAAAAACCGCGCCAACAATCGCCAGCGGAATAAGGCTGAATATCTGCAGTGCCTGGCCCCAGGAGCGAAATACGAGTACCAGCAGGATGAACATGGCGAGCAGTGCCAGCGGAAAGGTTCTTTGCATCGAACTATTGGTTTTTTGCTGGTCGCGGGATTGCCCTTCATAGGACACTCTGACACCAGTGACCTGGGCCAGGACCCGGGGCATAACCTCCTGGCGTATCTTGTCGAGGATGGGCGGCAAATCCTCGGTGACATCCACGAGATCGGCTTCGATCCGGATTTCCCGCTTTTTGTCGAGGTGGTTGATCTTGGTGAGGCCGCGCTCGATCTGATAGCTGGCCAGTTCCTGCAGCGGATAGGAGGCGCCCTCCGGGGTTCGGATGCGCATGCGATCGAGCTGCCCGAGTGCCAGGCGGTCTTCGGGCCGATAGCGTACCCATACTCGCAGCTCGTCACGACCGCGCTGGATGCGCTGTATCTCCAGCCCGAAAAAACCCTGGCGTACCTGACCGGCGATATCCCGGAGACTGAGCCCCAAAGCGTAGGCCAGTGGTTTCAGGTGCAGGCTGATCTCGCGCCGGCCCAGCTGGTTTGAGTCGGTCACGTCGCGCAATGAACTGATGGCCTCGAGTTCATCAATGAGTAATGAGCGGGCGCGTTCGAGCTGTGGCATGTCGTCCCCAAGCAGGCTCAGAGCCACCGGTTTACCGAAAAAGCCGGTTCTGCCATAGGTGAGGTTGCGGGCATTATGGATCGGGCCCACGCGATCGCGCAGGCGATTGCCAACCAGGAAACTACTCATGTCCCGGGTTTCGCCATCCAGCAGGAAAAGTGTCAGTTTGCCGGCGTGACTGCCGCTATCACCAAAATCGTTGCGGCCAATATCCCGCTTGATGCCGATAATGACATCTCGCTGGTCGCTGCGCTCAGCGCGTAGCTCCTCATTGAGCTGGATGGCCGCGCTCTCGATTCGCTGGAGTATCGCGTCGGTCTCCTGCTCCTGGGTGCCCGCCACCAGGGTGAGATTGACGGGAATCTCATCGCCGTCGATGAACGGGAAAGGAGTGACTCCGATCAAGCCACCGCGTATGGCGCCGATGGTGACCAATAAGAGGGCCACAGGAATGCACAGGGTGATAGCCCGGTAGCGGATTGCGGCGCGCAACAGCGGCGCATACATGCGCTGGATCAGGAACTGCACCCCGGCGTCGAGGCGGCGCCTCAATCCGGTGTCCTGGCTATGGGGGTGGAGGCCGCGTGAGTGCGCCAGGTGCGCGGGTAAAATGAAGTACGCCTCTATCAAGGAGAACAGCAGGGCAGCAATCACCACCAGCGCCATGTGCCAGATAAACTTTCCAATGAATCCATCGAGGAAGAAAAACGGTGTGAATGCCACGATGGTGGTCAGCACCGATGTCGTGACCGGTTTGATGACCTCCATCGTGCCGTTTATCGCGGCGTTGCTTGGGCTTTCCCCGGACTCGTAGCGTGAATAAATGTTCTCTCCCACAACGATGGCATCATCCACCAGTATGCCGATGACCACGATCATGCCGAATAGCGAGATGACATTGATGGTAATCCCGGCGGCCGCGATGACGATGAACATGCCCGCCAGGGAAAGGGGTATGCCAAGTGAAACCCAGGCCGCCAGCCGAAAGTTCATGAACAGGCCCAGTAGCACCACGACCAGACACAGCCCGATCAGGCCATTCTTGTAGAGAATCCCGAGGCGTTGTTTCAGCGGGATGGTGAAGTCCCCGAGAATCACCGCCTGCACCTGCTCGTGATCGCGATTAAATTGCTCGACGATGGCCTTGCCGATCTCGGCAACCTCGAGAATATCTTCGCTGATGGTTTTCTGCAGTCGCAGGATCAATGCCGGTTGGCCGTTGTAGTAGCTGCGCTCGGGAGTATCGGCCCAGCGCTCGACGACCTCTGCGATATCACCAAGGCGAACCAGCGACCCGTCTGGATCTGCGCCGACCACGATATCATCGAGTTGCTTGGCCTGATAGCGCCGTCCCCAGGCACGAATCAGCATTTCCTCCCGCAGGGTTTCGAGTTTGCCGCCGGTGAGGTTGATATTGGCCGCTGCGACAGCTCGGCTGATATCCTCGAACCGCAAGTCGTGGCGTCTTAGTGCGTGCTCTGCAACGTCGATCGATATTTCCAGGTCTGGCTTTCCCTCTATGGTAACCTGGCTGAGCCTGGGGGATCCGAGCAACTCGTCGCGCATGGTCTCGGCCATGCGTTTGAGGTTGTACAAATCGGTGTTGCCAAACAGCGCGATATCGAAAACGGTACCGCGAGATTTGCCGTAGTAGACCACCGGTCGCTCCGCATCCTGGGGCAGGGAGTTGATGCGGTCCACGGCATTCTTGACATCCTGGGTCAGCTCCGCCATGTCACTGCCCTTGAGCGCCTCCACCCGAATACTGGCGAAGTTCTCCAGTGACTCGGAGGTCACCCGCTCGATTGAATCGATGCCTTCCAGCTCCTCTTCAATCTTGAGCACGACTCCCTCTTCGATTTCCTCGGGGGCGGCGCCGGGATAGCTCACTTCGATATTGACCGTGTCGGAGTCCAGCTCCGGAAAAAACGAGGCGCGCATACCGGTGAGGCTGAGGCCTCCTGCGCCGAGCAGTACCAGGATCAGGACATTGGTGAGTATCGGATTGCGGACGAAATAGGCAATGACGCCGCGCATCACGGTTGTTCCGCTTGCTGCGCAAACTGGTCGCGTGAAATCGCTTTCATCCCTTCGGCCACGCCCTCCAGCAAGTCGGTGACCAGCAGTTCGCCCGGTTCAATGCCACCTGTCACCAGTACCCGGTCGATCTCGCGCCGGGCCACGGTTACCTTGCGTTTCACGAGTCTGCCATTCTCTAACAGATAAACCGTGTCGTCGCCATAGAGGTTTTGGGTGGCTACGCTGGTTGCATTCTCCAGCGGCGCCCCCGCCAGTTCGGCTTCAAACAAAAGACCGGCCAGCAACGGAAAGGGCGCCTCCCCTTCGTCAAGCCTTACATAAACAGTCACTGTCTGGGTGGCCTGGTCGACGGTACTTCCGATACGGTCAATGCGGCCCTGCCATTGGCCCGGGAACTGGCTGGAGCGGACCGTAACCGGCCCCTCCCGATTAACCCAGGGCAGGTCCGATGCGGGTAGTTGAATCTCCAGGTCCAGCTGCTGCAGGCTCAGTATTTCACCGAGGAGGGTGCCGCTCCTGACGTTCCCTCCCACCCGCATATCGGCGCCGACAACAGTTCCCTTGAACGGCGCCCGAATACGGTACTTCTCCAGTGCAATCTCCTCGCTGCGCAGGGTGTAGTAAAGCTGATAGACGTTATACCTCGCCAGCAAGCGCTTGATGCGATCGACCTTGGCCACCGGCATGGTCGGTACGGGGCGATCGACTCGCAACTGTTTGAAGTAGGCATTCCAGCTGGCCCACTCCTCTGGGTGTTGTTGCTGGATATCCGGCATCATGGTCGCCATGGCATTGATAAAGTCGCTTTTGCTGCGACTTAAATCGAGCCGCTTCTGACGATCATCGACGCGCAATAAAAGCGTCCCTTCGGCGAAGTCCTGACCCTCCTGAAAGGGCACCTCACCGGCGAGCAGTGTGCCCTCGGCTTCGCTCAGTAACACCAGTGGTCGGGCAGAGTTGAGTCGCCCCCATCCGGTGATTTGTGCATTGATGAGCCTCGGTTCTGCGGATACAACATTGACGACGCGGGTTTTACCGGTGACCGGGCGGGCCGGCACATCCTTGCGCAGGTCTCCCAGCTTGTTCATGGCCACCGCACCTGCAAGCAGAATCAGCAGTGGGATGACCAGGCTTTTAACGGATTGGATCTTCATCTGGGGGTATACCGCATTATTCCGGATTTGGTCTGGAATGTTCAAATACGCTTCGGGAAACGCCCTGGTTGGCCCGGGCTACGCCAGTGAGGCCAGCGCAGCGCCCAGGTATCGGGTGGCCATTCGCTGATCTGACCCCTCGATGCCCCTGTGGTAAGCTTGCCGGCACCAGCTCTCAAACAGGCAGGGTAAAGTATCATGTTGGCGTCGAATAAGCGCCCTCGCTATTTTCCTTTTCAGCAAAACTCCCGTTGGTTGGCTATGGGGCTCACCCGGCTGGAGCCTGATTCGTGGATTGAGCCGGATCAGGATTTGCCTGCCTACTATCACAACAAATTACAGCAGCGGGCCAAACTGGGCGATGCCGTCTACGCGGCTCTGCCTGAGTCGCGGCCGGCACAACGAGAATTGCATGGCTTGCTGCTGGCTCATTTGTTGCAGGACCATTCCAGTGTTTATCAGCGTGATGGCGAGGTGCTGAGCGCACCCCTTTGCCAGCTGCGGTGGAACCTGGGCGGTGAAGCATCGCTCTGGTTGGCCAGCTTGTGGGTGCAAGACGATATTTGCCTGCTGCAGCAGTCCTCTACAGGATATCGCCTCACTGCAGCTAGCCTGTGCGCCGCCAGCTTCTGGCGCCTGGAAGACAAGCTGGGTTTGCCTATAGACCAGGTGCATGCGCCGGTCCCCGGATACCAGCAGGGCCTGGCTCCAAAGCTGGATCGTTTTTTCAAGCGCCTGGAGGTCGAGCGCCCGGTGTGGCGCAGCAACTGGTCTGTGGTAGCGGCCACCGATCTCAACCAGCGGCACGAGCGACTGGTGGAAGCAAACGCCGATGAGCCTCTCTATTTGCGTGTCGAGCGACAATCATTGCGCCGCCTGCCCCAAAGCCAGGCGGTGGTATTTACGATCAGGGTATACGTCCATCCCCTGTCCCATGTGCTGGAACAACCGGATTTACGCGTCGGCCTGGCCAGGGCCGTGCAACAACTTTCGCCGCAACAACGCCGTTACAAAGGCCTGGACGCCCTGCTGTCACCCCTGCGCCGGGCGGGGTTAGTTTAACGTGTTGCCGCAGCCGTAGAGAGTCTGTTCTCCAATCCTTGCGGTCACTGTGGTTTCGTAACTGCGATCCGCCATGGTGTCGTTACAGCTCTTTGCCTCCAGTGTTACGCTGATAGCTTTTCCTTGATCCGCGCCATGATAGACAGTGGTTCGAGCCTGGGCATCGGTTTGCCTTTCGGCATTGGCAATAGAGTAGCGGCTATTGCCGTAGTCACCGACCAGTAACAGCGAATTACCCGTGATTTCCAATGTCCAGCCTGGCTCATTGCCCATTGCCATGAACTCTATCCCGCGCAGCCTGGCTGCCTCCCAAACGGCCCGTTGGGTATTATTTCGGCAATCCTTATAGCTTTTGTTGCCGTACTCGAGCACGGCATCCTGGCCCTTCATCCAGAACGTGATATTGTTGCCCTGGTATTTGTTACCCGAGGCACTGGGTATCTGCGGGATGCTGCCGGTAAATTCCGGCATCACCAGTCGCGCTTGCTGGCCCACGATTTCTACCACGAAATCGAGGTCTGTACACTCTATTGCCAGCACCGTTCCCTGTCGCTGCCCGGCCCCGCTACTGGCCGCGGGCTCGTTGGCGCTTGCGCAAGAAACCACCAGCAGCAGTGAAAAAGCTCCCCTGAGCAATGACCTCATAATGGATTGACCTCTGGCTCTGTATTGGACTGAATCAGTGCTTGTTGCCTGGAATAGCGACGGTCAAATCCTGCCGCAACGCCGGTGCAATCTGGATCAAGCGCCGGGTTTGCCATGTGGCTTGCGATGTGGCTTGCATCGTGCTGCTCCGTAATCGAAGGTGAAGCCGGGATCATTTCTGCGCCACCGGGACGGGGCTCATTCATTTCTTTTCTTGCGCCCGGCGTCGCGCCTGACCTTGCGCGGTTCGGCGCCGTGGCCTTTTTCTGCCAACATGATATTCAGAGTCAATTCGGTGGCCGAATTCATGTAGCCGATGAAGCGCTCAAACTCATCATCGCTCAGGTCTCGCAGTTTATCGTGACGGCGATAGACGTTGATAAACCGGCGTTCCCGTTCATATTGTTTTGGCAGCCGAAGGATGCCCCACTGTTCGAGGGTTTGCTCAAGGTTCGGGTTGTAGGTGCGTAAAAATTTAAGAATGAATGGTATCGGGTCGTGGCGAGCGGTGAGCGATGCAATTCGCAGGATGGTGTCTATCGGCAGAATCGCGCGACCGCTCTCTACCTCCTCCAGTAATTCAGTGTCGGAAAGGCCCACTGCTTCGGCCAGCTCCTGGATATTCAGGCCCGCGACCTCGCGGGCATCTTTCAGAAAACTGCCGGCATCCACCATGGCCTGCAGGCGGTCGACATCCAGTGTCTTCATGTAGGCATCTTTGACCCAGTTGTCAGTAAACATCAGTGGGATCGCCTTGCTCGCGCGGGCGATATCCACGGCGCCACTGGCAGCCTGGCTGGTCAGGCCAATCAACTGGTTCACCAATGAAGTGCCTTCCCTTTTACCCTTGGTAGCGGTTTCCTTGCTGGCTTCTTCGGCCTTGGCGGCGGGTGCCGCTTTTGGTTTGGCTTTTGGTCTGGCTTTGCTTGCTGTCTTGGCTTTGGCTTTTGGCTTGGCGGCGGATTTAGCCTTGGCTTTGGTCCTGGTTTGCGCTTTTGCTTTGACTGGACGCTTTTTGACTGTTGCTGATTTCTTTTCAGTCGCCATGGCGAAGCCCTCGCTGACAATTGTTGCCCTGGGTAAGTTCAGCTAACTATAGGGGTTTACGGACCAAAATCCTACAGCAAATGCGATTCGGGGCAATCGTAAAATGGCTGGTTTTTACTTGCGTTACGCACATAAAACACAATTATCTGCGCTATTTACCGCAGGCAATTGGCGAGGGATGCGGTCGGTGGTATGTTGCGCCCTCGCAAACTGAGGAGAACTCCATGAGCCATAGTTTTTATCCGCCGCGTCGTATTTTGATGGGGCCGGGGCCTTCCGATGTCAGCCCACGGGTGCTGGGCGCGCTTGCCAGACCTACGATCGGACATCTGGATCCACAGTTTATTGTCCTGATGGACGAGATCAAGCAGTTGCTGCAATATGCGTTCCAAACCGACAACGCTCTGACCTTGCCGGTTTCAGCTCCCGGCTCTGCGGGCATGGAGGCCTGTTTCGCTAACCTGCTGGAGCCCGGCGACAAGGCGATCGTCTGCCAGAATGGCGTTTTTGGCGGGCGCATGAAAGAGAATGTCGAGCGCTGCGGCGCCACTGCGATCATGGTTGAAGACGCGTGGGGCGATACGGTTTCGCTGGAAAAGGTGGAGCAGGCGATCGCCCGGAACAGCGATGCCAGGCTGTTGGCTTTTGTCCACGCCGAAACGTCCACCGGCGCTTTTTCTGACGCCGCTGCAATCTGCAAACTGGCAACCAGTCACGGCCTGCTATCGATCGTCGATACCGTGACCTCGTTGGGTGGCATTGAGCTGCGGGTCGATGAATGGGGCGCCGACGCCGTTTACTCCGGCACCCAGAAGTGCCTGTCCTGTGTCCCTGGAATCTCACCCTTGACCTTTAGCGAGCGGGCGGTAGAGCGTATTCGCTCCCGCAATTCCAGGGTGCAGAGCTGGTTCCTCGATATGCAACTGGTGATGGCATACTGGGGCGAAAACAGCAAGCGTGCCTATCACCACACGGCGCCTGTCAATGCCCTCTACGCACTGCACGAGTCCTTGTTGATGCTGCGGGAAGAGGGGCTGGAAAGCGCCTGGCAGCGGCATCGTCTGCACCACACTGCTTTGGTTGCAGGACTCGAGGCGATGGGGCTTGGGCTGGTGGTGGCGCCCGAGTGGCGGCTACCGCAATTGAACAGTGTCACCGTGCCCGCAGGGATCGACGAAGCCGAGCTGCGCGGTAAGCTGTTGCGCGATTTCAATCTCGAGATCGGCGCCGGCCTGGGCGCGCTGGCGGGCAAGGTATGGCGCATCGGACTGATGGGTTGTGCAGCCAATCGCCAGAATGTATTGCTCTGTCTCACTGCACTGGAGCAAAGCCTTGCGGCGCTGGGGGCTGTTATCAAGCCCGGTGTCGCCCTGGCGGCGGCGAGCGCGGTCTATCAACAATAGTGTTATGGTAGGCGCTGTACTCTGTTTTCGGTGCTCTGAACCATGACAAGCGAAGCGCAGTTTGTTGCCCTGGCGCAGCAGCGGCTGGACGACTTTTATAGCCAGCTGGCACTGACGGGAGAGGTCGCTCCGGGGGTGCGGTTCCGGCTGGAGGGATTTCTCGAGGCGGGACTGGTGTTGCAGTTGGCAGAGCCGCGGCATCTGGCGAACATGATCAATGCCAGTTATCGCGCATTTATGGGTGAGCCACCGGAGCCCTGCCCGATTGCCGATGTCCCGGTACAGCTGCCGGTCCGCTGGCAAAGGGCACCTGTTTACCCGTCCGCAGGCAAGGACAGTTGCTGAATCCGGTCAGTTAGCAGGAGCAGCAACCGTTGTTTTTCCAGGCCCCACCCCGGAACCAGGGTGCTGTAATTGCGCTGTCCCGATGACTTCACTGATCAACGCTCCCCGGGTTAAATAATCCAGTCAGGAGTCGGCAAGCCCTGGCGGCGCAGGAAAGTGGGGTTGTAAATCTTGCTGAGGTAGCGATCACCGTAGTCACACAGGATGGTGACAATGGTGTGCCCGGGTCCCAAATCCCGGGCCAATTCGACGGCCCCGGCAATATTGATGGCGGCCGAACCCCCCAGGCAAATGCCCTCATGTTTCAGGAGGTCGAATATATAGGGCAAGGCCTGCTCGTCGCTGATTTTGTAGGCTTCGTCGACGATAGCATTCTTCATATTATTGGTAAGGAAGTTTACCCCAATGCCCTCGGCGATGGAGTTCCCGTCGGCATGCAATTCGCCGGTCTTGATATAGCTGTACAAGCCTGAGCCCATCGGGTCCGCGAGACCGATGGTAATGTTGGCATTGTGAGCCTTTAGCGCCAGGCTGACGCCCGCCAGGGTGCCGCCGGTGCCCGCCGAACAGATAAACCCGTCGACACCGCCCTCGGTCTGGCGCCAGATTTCCTCGCCGGTGGTAGCACGATGCATGGCGCAATTGGCGACATTGTCGAACTGTTGGGCCCAGATTGCCCCATGAGGATCGGTCTGGTTGAGCTTTTCCGCCAGTGACCTGGCGGCGTGAATATAGTGCTTGGGGTCGTCATAGCTGGTAGCCGGCACCACTCGCAGATCGGCGCCGTAAAGATCCAGCAAATCCTGTTTTTCTTTGCTCTGGGTTTCGGGAATCACCACAACACAACGATATCCCAGGGCATTGGCGAGCAGGGTGAGGCCGATGCCGGTATTGCCGGCAGTGCCTTCGACAATAATCCCGCCCGGTTGCAGCGTACCGCGCTGCTCGGCGTCGCGGATAATACCCAGTGCCGTGCGATCCTTGACCGATCCCCCCGGGTTCATAAACTCGGCCTTGCCGTAAATGTTGCAGCCGGTAAGTTCGGAAGCCTGGCGCAGGTAGACCAACGGTGTGTTGCCTATCAGCTCAGCCAGCATGGTTTTTTTGGGCATTGCAATTCGGTCCGTTTGTCCCTGGAGGCTACATGGTAGAGATGTGTCGTTGCCGTGGCAACAAAACCGGGTACACCGATTCAGGCATGCGCCGCAAGTCGTGCGCGCAGGGCCTTGCGCAAAACCTTGCCATTGGATGTGCGCGGAAAGCTGGTCATAAAGCGCACTTTTTTCGGCACCTTGTAGGCCGCCAGATGCTCGCTGGCGAAGGCGATAATCTCGTCGGCCCGCAATTGGGTGGTCGGTTCCACAATGACACAGGCCGTGACAATGACGATGTCCTCGGTCACGGCCTCGTCGATGGCAACACAGTCTGCGATACCGGGCAATGCCGCGAGCACCCTCTCGATTTCATAGGGCGAGATACGGTAGCCCATACTGTTGATGATGTCGTCCTTGCGGCCATGGAACCAGATGTAGCCATCACTGTCTCGCGCGGCATAGTCACCGGTCAGGAAGTAGCCGTCCCGGCGCAGCGCAGCGGTTTCTTCGGGCAGTCCCCAGTACTGCAGGAACAAGCCCGGATCATCCTCGGGAATGCAGAGCATGCCCTCCACCCCGTCGGGTACCGGCTGCATCTGCTCGTCGAGCAATGCAAGCTCATGGCCGGGTTGCGGTTTTCCGGCGGAGCCGGCGCGCAGCGGGCGCGACGGGTGGTGCGACAGGTAGTAGCTGAACTCGGACATCCCGACTGCTTCGTAGATGTCCTGGGCAAAGCGCTGGCGCCACTGGGCCAGCAACTCGTCGGATAAATGCTCGCCGGCACTCATGCAGTAACGCAGGCTCGGCACGTCGCTGGCGGTAAAGGCGGTTTTCTGGAGAATTTGCCGGTACACCGTTGGCACCCCGATAAAAATCGTGCAGCGATGTTTTGCGATCAACTGCGGCCAACGCTCTGCACTGATCGTGCCGGCGTTTAACACCACGGTTTTACCCCGGTAAAACGGATCCATCATGGCGCTGCCAAGGGCATAGGTCCAGTTGAGTTTCCCGGAGTGCAGAATTCGATCCTCGCCGCCAAAATCGAACCAGTACTCGCTGGCGGGCTGGCGTCCCAACAGGGCGCGATGGGCGTGCAGCACCCCCTTGGGATAACCGGTAGTGCCGGAGGTATAGACCAGGTAGGCCGGGTCATCGGCACGGCTGGGATGGTGTTGTTGCAAACACTGGGCATGTTCCAGTAATGACTCCCAGCGATGCAGTATGATTGGGGCGCCGAGATGGTTCTTCAGGGTGGTCGTCAGCGCAGTGTCGGGGCTGCAATCGGTCAGGATAATGTGGCGTAGCAACGGTAGCGCGGGGATTATTGGCACCAGGGCTGGCAAGTCCTGTGCGCTGGTTAGCAGTGCACTCAACCCGGCATCGTTGGCGAGATAGGTCACTTCTGCTGCGGTTAGCTGGGTGGATGCGGGTACGGCAATGGCACCAGCCAGCAGGCTGCCAAAAAACCCGACAGGGTAGTGGATGGAATTGGCCAGGCGAATGAGAAGCCGCTCTCCCGGTTCAATACCAAGGCCGGACAAGGCGCTGGCAAAGCGCCCGGCCTGCAGAGCCAACTGGCCGTAGCTGAGCTGGTCTACCCGGCCGCCGCCGTGGTCGACGGTTAGTGCAGTGGTGTCGGCATTCGCATCATTGCGGCCGAAGCGGGTACAGGCCTCGCCAATATTGAAGTACTCTGGAATTTCCCATTGCCAGGAGGCCGTCGACGCGTGGCTACTGTTCATCTGCCAGGACTACGCTCGATCGCCGACCCGCAGCACGATCTTGCCAACGACCTGGTTGCTCTCCAGCAGCCGGTGCGCATCACTGACCTGCGCGAGCTCATACGTTTCGGCGATCACCGGCGCAAGCTCGCCAGTCTCTATCAAGGGCCAGACCCGTTCACGCAACTGCTGGGCAATGTCGGCCTTTTGAGACTCCGACTGCGGGCGCAGGGTCGATCCCGTCAGGGTGAGGCGCTTCAGCATCACGGGCATAAAGTTGACCTCTGCCACCGAGCTCTGCAAATACGCAATATTGACGATGCGACCCTCGACCGCAGCCAGCTTGATATTTTTTTCAATGTAATCACCGCCGACGATATCGAGGGTCACGTCGATGCCGCGTTTGCCCAGTCGCTCCTTGAGAACCGGGTAGAAGTCCTCATCCCGGTAGTTGATGGCGAGTTCGGCACCGAGCTGTTCGCAGGCACGTGCCTTGTCGTCGCTGCCAACGGTGGTGAACACCCGGGCGCCAAAGGCACGCCCCAGCTGGATCGCGGTAGTACCGATGCCGCTGGCGCCGCCGTGCACCAGCAGGGTTTCGCCGCTGCGCAAACCGCAGCGCTGGAATACGTTGCTCCACACAGTAAAAAAAGTTTCCGGTAGCGCGGCAGCCTGCAGCATGTCCAGGCCCCTGGGTATGGGCAGGCACTGGGACGCAGGGGCGACGGCGTACTCGGCATAGCCCCCGCCATTGACCAGGGCACAGACCCTGTCGCCGACTTGCCAGCTCCTGACGGCACTCCCGATCGCGGTTATTTCTCCAGCCACTTCCAGCCCCAACACTGGCGAAGCGTCCGCCGGCGCCGGGTAGAATCCCTGGCGCTGGATCACATCGGGTCGGTTGATGCCAGCGGCGGCGACCCTGATCAACACCTCATTGGGGGCCGCTGTGGGCAGCTGCGACTCGGCCAGGCACATCACGTCGGCATCACCGAACTCGGGTAAGTCAATGTAGCGCATCAGTCTGCCCCGCAGGTGTCAGAAACCGTAGAGTTCGCGTAAATCGGGATCTTTCCCGGCGATCAGGCGCGCCAGGTCGACCATCACCTTGCACTGCTTCCAGGTTGCGTCGTCCTGCATCTTGCCGTCGAGCATGACTGCGCCACTACCGTCGGGCATGGCGTCGAGCACCCGCTTCGCCCATGCTACTTCGTCGGGGGGCGGACTGAATACGCGCTTGGCAATCTCTATCTGGCTGGGGTGCAGCGACCAGGTACCGACACAGCCCATCAGGAAGGCATTGCGGAATTGATCTTCGCAGGCGACAGGATCGTCGATCGCGCCGAAGGGGCCATAAAAGGCGAGGGCGCCGACACCGGCACAGGCATCCACCATGCGGCCGATGGTGTAGTGCCACAGGTCCTGCTGGTAGCTTGCGCGCGGAGCATCGGGATTGTCCGGATCGGGGTCGTTGCGCACCAGGTAACCTGGATGACCGCCGCCAACCCGGGTTGTTTTCATGCGACGCGACGCCGCCAGATCGGCCGGGCCCAGGCTCATGCCCTGAATACGGGGGCTGGCGTTGGCGATCTCCTCGACGTTGGCAACCCCCAGTGCTGTTTCAAGGATGCAGTGCAGCAGGATGGGGCGTTGCAGAGCTGCTTTTGCTTCGAGTTGCGCCAGCAGTTGGTCTACGTAGTGGATATCCCATGGCCCCTGCACCTTGGGCAGCATGATGACATCGAGTTTGTCGCCGACCTCACCTACCAGCCGGGTGACGTCGTCGAGAAACCAGGGACTATCAAGGCTGTTTACCCGGGTCCAGAGTTGGGTATCGCCAAAGTCGTTGTCCCGGGCGATTTGCACCAGTCCCTCGCGGGCGGCCTCCTTGCGATCGATGGGCACTGCATCCTCGAGGTTGCCCAGCAGGATGTCGACCTTGGCGGCAATCCCCGGGGCCTTGTCCGCCATGCGGGGGTTGCTGGGGTCAAAAAAGTGGATCATGCGGGACGGCCGCACCGGTATTTCCCGCAATGGAGCTGGTGCCCCGATAGCGAGGGGTTTAAAGAAATCACGAGGGCTGCGCATTTTGATCTCCCGATTCACAGTAGTTTGGGTTCAAGCCGGCGCTTTGCCGGAAAATTCGAAAAAGTAAGCCTCAGGCAGCGTTCCAGCGGGACGCCAATTGCTGCCGCAGTAGTTCGTATTGTTCAAAAGGCGAATCATCCGCTTTGATCAGGTGGTCGAAGTTCGGCCTGCCAGCGCGTAATACCCCCACGCCAGTGCTGCCGAATTCCTGCTGCAGGCGCTTGACCACCCATTCAATCTGGAATCGGTGGCGCCGCACCGCAATCAGCTGGCGCTCGGCCAACCAGGCATGATGCGCGTCGAGGGTTTCCACCAGCCTGGTAATGCCAGTGCCCTGGGTAGCGCTCACCGATAATATTGGCGCGGACCATTCATTGGCGTCGTGTTCACGACTGGCGGCAGCGCGTAAATCGGCGGCGGTCTTGCGCGCCGCGGCACCCATGTCTGCCTTGTTCACCACCAGCACATGGGGGATTTCCATGATTCCGGCTTTGAGGTACTGGATACTGTCGCCGGAACCGGGTTGGGCGACGAAGCAAGTGGTATCACTCATTTGGGCAATGTCGATTTCGCTCTGGCCAACCCCAACTGTTTCAATGACGGTGATATCGAAACTGGCGAGCATGGCCAGGCACATTGGCCAGACTTCGGCGCTGAGCCCACCATGCTCCCCGCGACAGGCCAGCGAGCGGATAAAAACCCCATCGTCGTCTATCCCGGTTTTCATTCTCAGCCGGTCACCCAGCAAGGCTCCACCGCTGATCGGGCTCGAGGGGTCGACCGCCAGCACACCAACGCGCTGGCCACGTTGCCGCCACACCCCGATCAATGCCGAGGTCAAGGATGACTTGCCGGCCCCCGGCGGCCCGGTAATGCCAATTAGCTGTGATTCGCGGGCAGCGCCGTGGCGGGGCAGCAGCCCGAGTACCCGGGCTGCCACACGCCGCGCCGCAGGGCGCTGGTCATCCAGCAGGTTCAATGCCGTCGCCAGAGCCGGGCGGCTACCAGCGGCTACCTGCGCGGCGAGTTGTTCGGGCTCGGGTAGCTTGGGATTCACGGACTCAGCCGGCCTCGGCGTAGGCTTCCAGGCCATTGCTCTGGCGAATAATATTGAGGATGTCTGCCATGATCGCGTTCATGTCGACGTTTTTCGGCGTGTAAATTGCCGCTATGCCTCTCTGTTTGAGCTGCACGGCATCATCTTCAGGAATA
>JAHEGP010000199.1 GCA_024645065.1 Cellvibrionales bacterium
TGCGGGGGAAGTGTGGCTGATAATTAAACGGCGGCGCCACCGGTGCCTCGCGGTAGGCCGCCACCAGATCGCGCAGATAGTGTTTGGGCGCCCGGCTCGGTAGCTTGAAGACCTGAATGGCGCCGACATGCTTGGGACTCGCCGGGGTTTCCATCAGGAAGAACATCAGGTCCAGGGGGGGGATTTTTAATTCGGGCATCAGATCCTCCTGATTGCCTTGCCGAGAACAGCCTCAAGCAACGATTATGGCCGAAACCGCAACCCTGCTGCCAGAGCATCGCGCAAGGAATTAGCTGTCGCGTTAAAGTTGCATGGGTGTAATGCTGGAGTGGCGCGCTGGCAGGTCTTGCTATAGCAACGACGCACCATCGAACACGGTGAAAGGCAATTGCGTGGCATCCACCCCCTCCACACAACCCACGTTAACGCGATAATGCCCGGGCGCCCTGATGGTCTGGTGAAAGGGGTAGATCCCGCAGCGCTTGCAAAAGTAATGCTGCGCAACACCGGTACCGAATTCGTAGGTCGACAATGCTTCTCCCTTCACTGATATTTTTATGTCTTCAGGGGCGATAGCATAGGCCGTCATCAAGGCGCCCTTTCTTCGGCATATCGAGCAGTTGCAACGCAGGCCCTTATCGATTTCCGGGCCGGAGAATTCAAAACTGACAGCACCGCAGTGACAGCTTCCACGATAATCCATTTCGAGAACCTCTGATTGTTATTGCCTGGACCGCCACTGGGCTTTTAGGCTTTGGGCAAGGTCACGCCCAATTGGCCCTGGTACTTGCCCCCGCGATCCTTGTAGCTGACTTCGCAAGCTTCGTCGGATTCGAAAAACAGCATCTGGGCGACACCCTCGTGGGCGTAGATCTTGGCGGGCAGGTTGGTGGTGTTGGAGAATTCCAGGGTGACATGGCCCTCCCACTCGGGTTCCAGTGGGGTGACATTGACGATGATACCGCAGCGGGCGTAGGTGGACTTGCCGAGGCAGATGGTGAGCACGTTGCGGGGGATGCGGAAGTACTCCACCGTGCGCGCCAGTGCGAAAGAGTTAGGGGGGATGACACAGTAGTCGCCGGAGACGTCGACAAAACTTTTTTCGTCGAAGTTTTTCGGGTCGACCACGGTGGGGTGGATATTGGTAAACACCTTGAAGTCGGCGGCACAGCGCACATCGTAGCCGTAGCTGGAGGTGCCGTAGGAAATGATCTTGCCCTGCTCGGTGGCGCGAACCTGGCCTTCCTGGTAGGGCTCTATCATGCCCTGCTCGGTCGCCATGCGGCGTATCCACTTGTCTGACTTGATGCTCATGGCTGGCGTATTCCCCGCTGCAAAAAAGCGGCCATAATAGCGGCTGTCAGGCGGGTATGCTACTGGCGCGGTGCGGCTTGCACGGCGCTGGCAGCCGGCTAGTCGTCAACCATCTGGATGGTGGGCACGCCCGCCTCGGTGTCGATGGCGCGCAGCCATAGCGCGGCGCCGATGCGGCGGGCCATATCCCGGTAGATGGCGCTGGTTTCAGACGCCGGTTCAGCGGCCACGGTGGGATTGCCGCTGTCGGCCTGCTGGCGAATCGATTGCGACAGCGGCAGCGAGCCAAGCATCTCGACGCCGTATTCCTGTGCCAGCCGATCGCCGCCACCTTGGCCGAACACGAAGTCCTTGTGGCCACAGTTGCTGCAGCTGTGCCAGGCCATGTTCTCGATCACACCCAGCACCGGTACCTCGACCTTGCGAAACATTTCGACACCCTTGATCGCATCGAGCAGGGCGATGTCCTGGGGCGTGGTGATGATCACCGCGCCGGACACCGGCACCCGTTGCGACAGGGTCAACTGGATGTCACCGGTACCCGGCGGCAAATCGATCACCAGGTAATCAAGCCCCTGCCACAGTGTCTGGCCCACCATTTGCTGCAGCGCACTGCTGGCCATGGGTCCGCGCCAAACCATCGGGGTCTTGCTGGTGGTCAGGTAACCCATGGACATGGTCTGCAGGCCGTGGGCTTCGATGGGCAACAAATGCTTGTCACCGTGTTGCCGGGGTCGCTGCTCGTCACTCACCCCCAGCATGATCTGCTGGCTGGGGCCGTAGATATCGCCATCGAGCAAACCGACCCTGCCCCCCTCCGCCGCCAGCGCCAGGGCCAGGTTCACAGCGCAGGTCGACTTGCCGACGCCGCCCTTGCCCGACGCCACCGCGATGATATTGCGCACATCACCAATCGCCGGCAGGGCATGTCGGGCGCAATTGTTCGGTACTTCCCAGCCCACCTCGACATCCGTTCCTGCAAGCCCGGCGATGCCGGCAAGTTGCTGCTGCACCGTCTCCACCAACTCAGCAACGATACCGGCAGCGGGAAAGCCCAGCTGCAGCCGCAGTTTCAGGGTATCGCCCTCAAAGGCCAGCGACTGGACGCTGCCACTGGCCAGTAAGCCCCGCCCCACATAGGGAGTGGCAACCTGGTCGAGCGCCTGCTCGATCTGTTGTCGGCGTGAATCTGCCATCGCCGGAAGGATTCTCCTGTAAGTTTCAAGGCTCTGGACTATGCCCAAGACCGACTAATCAAGTCAAGTATTATGAGTCCGGGCATAATATTCCCGGATCCACAGGCGCTGTAAAAAGTGGCGCTAAACCGCTATAGTAGCGCCCTTTTTGGCGGCTTCGGCCCGCGACTTTCCCGGAGTTTTTGTGAGCAATAATCCTACCCGACATATCCTGGTCACCAGCGCGCTGCCCTACGCCAATGGCTCGCTGCACCTGGGTCATCTGCTGGAGGCCATTCAGACCGATATCTGGGTGCGTTTCCAGAACCAGCGCGGCAACCACTGCATCTATGTCTGTGCCGACGATGCCCACGGCACCGCGATTATGCTCAAGGCTGAGGAGGCGGGAATAAGCCCTGAGCGATTGATCGACCAGGTGCGCGGCGAGCACCAGCGTGACTACGCCGACTTCCTGGTCCATTTCGACAATTTTCACTCCACCCATTCGCCGGAGAATCGCCACTACAGCGAACTCATTTACCGGCGCCTGCGGGACAACGGCCACATCGTGCAACGGGATATCGAGCAATTGTTCGACCCCGAAAAACAGCTGTTCCTGGCCGACCGCTACATCAAGGGCACCTGCCCGCGCTGTAAAACCCCCGACCAATACGGCGACAACTGTGAAGCCTGCGGCGCCACCTACAGCCCCGATGAACTGATCGACCCGCGCTCCGCATTGTCCGGCGCGACCCCGCAAAGCAAAACCTCGGAGCATTACTTCTTCGACCTGCCCGCCTTCGGCGAGTTGCTGCACCAATGGATTCACAGCGGCGGACTGCAAAGCCAGGTCGCCAACAAACTCGACGAATGGCTGGATTCGGGACTGCAACAATGGGACATCTCCCGGGACGGCCCCTACTTCGGCTTCGAAATCCCCGAGGCCCCAGGCAAGTATTTTTATGTCTGGCTGGACGCGCCCATCGGCTACATGGCGAGCTTTCGCAACTACTGCGATCAATGTGGCCTGGATTTCGAGCGCTATTGGGCACCGGGGGCAGACACCGAGCTCTACCACTTTATCGGCAAGGACATCATCAACTTCCACGGTCTGTTCTGGCCGGCGATGCTCGACTCGGCCGGATTTCGCAAGCCCTCGGCTATTTATGCCCACGGCTTTTTGACTGTCAACGGTACCAAGATGTCCAAGTCTCGGGGCACTTTTATTACCGCCCGAACCTACCTCGAGCACAGCGACCCGGAGTACCTGCGCTACTATTTCGCCGCCAAGCTGACCGGCAGCGTCGATGACATCGATCTCAACCTGGAGGATTTTGCCCAGCGGGTGAATTCCGACCTGGTGGGCAAGGTGATCAATATCGCCAGCCGCAGCGCCAGGTTCATCAGCAAGGGCAACGACGGGGTGCTGTCTGATGAACTGGCCGACAGTAAACTTTGGCAACAGGCAGTCGATGCCGGCGAGACCATTGCCGGGCACTACCAGCAGCGGGAATACGCCAAGGCGATGCGCGAGATCATGGCGCTGGCCGACGCCACCAACGAGTATTTCGATGCCAGGCAGCCCTGGGCCATGGCCAAACAGCCGGGCCGGGAACAGGAACTGATCGCGGTTTGCTCACTGTGCATCAACCTGTTCCGGGTGCTGATGATCTACCTGCAGCCGGTACTGCCACGCACCGCAGGCAAGGCTGCCGAATTCCTTAATGCCGACCTCGACTGGTCCCAGCCGCCCCAACCGCTGTTGCAGCATCGGATCAATCCCTTCAAACCGATGATGAAGCGCCTGGAACCGGCCAGCCTGGAAAAAATGGTGGCGAGCCAGCGACAGGCACTGGAATCCCGGACCGCGCCTGCGGTGTCGAAGCATCCCGGAGCGGAAAATCACGAACCGATCGCGGCGGAGATCGAATTCCCGGATTTCGCCAAACTCGACCTGCGGGTCGCCAAAATCCTTGCCGCCGAGGAGGTCGAGGGGGCGGACAAACTGCTGCGTTTGACCCTGGACCTGGGCGGCGAGTCGCGCCAGGTGCTGGCCGGGATCAAAGCGGCCTATGGCGCCACAGACCTGGTTGGCAAACTCACGGTAATGGTCGCCAACCTGAAGCCTCGCAAGATGCGCTTCGGGATGTCCGAGGGCATGGTGTTGGCTGCGGGGCCCGGCGGCAAGGACATCTGGCTGCTGAGTCCCGACAGCGGCGCGAAGCCCGGAATGCGGGTAAAATAGTGAATCCGGGTCTCCACGCGGGCAGGAATGTCCACCCCGGCGCAGGGCTGGGCGCCCGGCAAAACGCCTTTATAGGCCAGATTCCGCGGCCCGCCATCAGCCCGGTGAGACCGCTGCAAAGGGTACGACTATGATCGCTGAATACAGCCTGCTATTGATCGGGGCCATCCTGGTCAACAATTTTGTCCTGGTGCAGTTTTTGGGCCTGTGCCCGTTTATGGGGGTATCCAACAAACTTGAAACCGCCATCGGCATGTCGGCAGCCACCACCTTTGTGCTCACCCTGGCGTCTATCTCGAGCTATCTGGTCTTCACCTACCTGCTGCAACCCCTGGGACTCGATTACCTGCGCACCATTGCTTTTATCCTGGTGATTGCCGTGGTGGTGCAGTTCACCGAGATGCTGGTGCGAAAAACCAGCCCGCTGCTGTACAAGGTGCTGGGTGTCTATCTCCCCCTTATCACCACCAATTGTGCGGTACTGGGGGTGGCATTGCTGAACATCAACCAACAACACAATTTTATCGAGTCCGCCCTGTATGGCTTTGGCGCTGCGGCGGGATTCTCGCTGGTGCTGGTGCTGTTCTCGGCCATGCGCGAGCGCCTCAATGTGGCCGACGTGCCCGGGCCTTTCAGGGGCAGCGCTATCGGCATGATCACAGCGGGTTTGATGTCGCTGGCGTTCATGGGTTTTGCAGGGCTGGTTTAGGATGCTGGAATTGATCGCCGCACATCCGTTCTGGGCCGCGCTGTTGGCGTTGGTGTCACTGGCGCTGGTGTTCGGGGCGGTGCTGGGTTTTGCCTCGGTGCGTTTTGCCACCGAGGGCAACCCGATTGCCGAGCAGGTCAATGCGATCCTGCCCCAGACCCAGTGCGGACAGTGCGGCTATCCCGGCTGCCGGCCCTATTCCGAGGCCATCGCCCAGGGTGAAGCCATCAACAAGTGCCCCCCCGGTGGCGAGGCCGTTATCAAACAACTGGCGGACTTGCTCGACGTTGAAGCGGTGCCGCTGGATGCCGAACACGGCGCAGAAAAGCCCAAGATGTACGCCTATATCCGGGAGGACGAGTGCATCGGCTGCACCAAGTGCATCCAGGCCTGCCCGGTCGACGCCATCCTCGGCGCAGCCAAACATATGCATAC
>JAHEGP010000200.1 GCA_024645065.1 Cellvibrionales bacterium
CCTTACCATTGCCATCATCAGCCTTCGTCGCAGCTCCGGAGTCGCCAGACAACATAATCCTGGATAATCAACGGCTGCCCTGGCGCAAGCTCAATGACAATCAAACCCGGCCCCGAACAGACGCACCTGATTAAACTCGGCAGATTCATCGAGATCCGGCCAGGTGCTACTTTGGTATTCTCCCATCGGGCTTAGATTGTCGAGGGACAGATTTTTAATGCGGGAGTCCGCCAGTAGAATTCTAGGTGCTGCATCCATCAGGCGCCGCAGCATTGGCAGATTTTCGCGGTCATAGAGCACATCGGCAACGGCCACAATATCGCATGCCACTATATTTGCATGGATCTGCAATTCGACATGATTCAAGTCTGCGTTGTCGGCAATCGCCATGCGCGCGAGCGGGTCGCTATCGATACAGCTCACCTGGGCGGCACCCGCCATTGCCGCCGCAATTCCGACAACCCCGGAGCCAGCACCAAAATCGGCGACGTGGCGACCCACGACCAGTTGGGGATGGTCGAGTATATGGCGGGCCAGTACCTGTCCGCTCGCCCAGCAAAAACCCCAGTACGGAGGCTCATCCATCAGCCGGCCAATCGTCTCTGCCGCCAGCCCATGCTGGGGATAATCCGGATTGATCAAGTACAGCGATATCTCCGGGCAGCGGGGCAATATCTGCTGTTGCAGAAAGCATCCCGGGAGCAAGCCCCGCAGATGACGATTGAGCTGTTGGACTGACAAAAAAACCCCCCGCGGCTACAATAACAAGTAATTGCCCTACCAGACTTTCACTCCAGGAGTGCCGAGCTTGCCATGTTAAAACGCATCGCGCTACCTGCGCCGACCGGCGTCCGACAAGCAGGATCTGCGCTGGAAAAACTCTATGCAAAGCTGGACGACACCAGCCGGCGCTGCCAACAGCCCCTACTCTGCGTCAGTTGCCACAACCCGGTAACCAGTGCAGCTGAACGCTTTGCTATAGACGGCAGGACCGCGTTCCATTTAGTCAATCCCAACGGCTACCAGTTTGATATCTGCGTCTATCGAGATGCACTGGGGTGCGATCCCGCTGGTGCTCCCAAGGACAGCAACAGCTGGTTTGAGCCCTACAGCTGGCAATACGCCCAGTGCAACCAATGCGAACTGCAGCTTGGCTGGTATTACACGAACGAGAACGGCGACAGCTTCTGGGGCCTAATCAACGCGCTATTAAGTAAAGTGTGAGGGCAATCATTCCTAATTATCTCGCTGTGACGCCACGGACATTGGCTTGCAGTGCCCCAGCAACTCAACCAGCAACTGGTGCTGGTTTTTGTCATCACAGTCAATAATGATGTCCGCATAGCGTTTGTAGAGCGCGTTGCGTTCCCGAAAAAGGTCTTCAAGAGACTGTTCCGGGCGGCGCGCGATGCCCCGCTGATTGTAATCAAGAATTCGCCGCCGCAACACTTCAAGCGGAACACAAAGAAATATAATGCGCCCGGATGCGCCCAGCGCCTTCATTCCCCTTTCGCTGTAAACAGCGCTGCCTCCGGTGGCGATAACGTAATTGTTGTATCGCAGCGAGACCAGCACCTCCTCCTCTATCTGGCGCAAAGCGAGATAATCACTTTGCTCGATTATCTGCTGCAAGGTCTTACCCTCGCGCAACTGGATGAGTACATCGGTATCGACAAAGTCCCTGGCCGTAGCTTTGGCCAATTGAATCCCGAGGGTACTCTTGCCCGCTCCCGGCATACCTATCAGTGATATATTCTCAGCCCCCGCCAACATTTCACCTCGCAATCAATCCCCGGCCGACGCCGCCCGGCTTCGACTTCTTCACACCCAAATGCCGACACCCGAAGCTCTGCCTCGCTACATAATGACATCCAACGCCAGGCAATCGGTCACAATTTCGCTATCGTGAATTGCTTTACAGGCTTTTTGCCCTTTAAAAACAGGAAAAATTCACGATTGCTGCTAAGCTCAGTTCATAATTCCAACAATATAAACCCAAACCCAAGGCGGTGACACTATGGCAAAGCTGGACCCAAAAAACTTCAAAATGGCTCTGCGTGAAGCAGCGCGGATGCGTGAAGCAAACGAAGATCCTTATTTCCTGGCCACTGCGCTGTTAAACCAGAACTTCCGCTTACGACAACTCGAAAGCGTGGCAAACCTCGCAGAGCAGGTATTGCAGTCTGGCACCACCGACGAGTTGCTCGAGCAAATGCAGGCAGCTTTGAGCAGCATTCGTGGTGATGCCAAAAAGGCAGCTTGATAGCGATGTACTGATCCAGGCTGCCAGGCATTTATCGGCGCCGGTCAATAGCGGCTGCCGGGCAACGCTCTACCGCGGTTACCCTCCCCGCTGCACACGTCGAGATCGTGGCTTAAATCCCTGATTTCCGTCGACGGTCTCTTCGACAAGCTGCATTTTTTCACTGGAGAGAGCGGAACTCCCTGCCTGTGCGAAATAGCCAGCAGCTATTGGTATTTGTCGAGTTGGCTGGTAAGGCGCGCTACCAGGGGTGACTGCTTCTGGTAAAGAACCTGCCAGGACTGGGCACAAACACTATTGAAATGCAGCCGTTGCTCGCTATCCAGGCCGCAATCCAACTCACATAATAGCGCTTTTTCTTCACGCTCCTCATGATGTTCGAGCAGGTTTTTGTAGCTGCGCTGCTTATCCAGAAGCCCTATGACCGCGCGCCTCTGCAAGCCAGTCTCACTGTAACCAAGCAACAATTTTCCCAGCTTGTCTCCCATAGCCAATACCCTGGCATGCTCCGCCCGGTAGATAGCCGGCTCCCAGCTCGGGCTTGCGACAAATTGCTCCAGCGCTGGCAGGAACAGTTCCTCTTCGAGGTGAACATGCAGCTGTAACATTTGCCGATGCAGCTGCCAAAAGCCCAGAGCCAGCCCGATATCCCTCTCCAGCAAGGCTTCCTGCTGCAACAGCAACAGCTCCTGCAGGTATTTATGGTAGCAACTGACCGTTGCCAGCAGGCTGGGAGGGGCGGTGGTTTGCATGCTTTTTCCTTGCGCGGGAAAGGTTTGAAAGGATAACCTGTGGCCTTATTATAGCGGCATACCCGATGTGTGAAGCACCGTCATGATAGAGGTCAAAGACGACCGGCACATTCGCACCCTGCTGCTGCGACCCAATCGCTCCATGACCTGGAATGACAACCGCCAGGTCATCCTCGGGCTGACCCTGGCAACGCTACTGGTTCCCACACTCTGGGCAGCAAGAGGTATGTGGCTGGCACTTCCGCTGGCAGGCATTGAGCTGGCGGCACTCGCAGCAGCGCTGTATTTCGTTTGCTGGAAGCTGGGCTTCAGACAGGTGATTCGAATCGCGCCCGACAGCATCAGCATCGCCGAGGGCTACTATTTCCCCAGCCGCGACTGGCGACTGGATCGCAGCCGCACTGCCCTCGCGGTGCAGCGCGGCAAACACCCGTGGGATGCTATCCGGGTCACGATGTATGACCGCGAACAACGTATCACCCTTGGCGAATTCCTCAATAAGGAAGACAGCGAGTCACTATTAAAGTACCTGACCGACTGCGGCTTCAGGATTCGAAGCGACAGTGTACCGCGTGAACTACCGTTCTGATTTTGCCTCCCGCTGTTAGGGACAGGAATCCGGCTCGGGCTTGGCATTACCCGGGCATCGACTGAGAACGAGGTTTCAAACGCACCAGCAGCCGGTTCTCAGTGCTCGATTGTCGCCCGGCCAACCAGACCATTAAAGCGTCGCACCAGCCACTTGGGCAAGGTACGCGCCGTCAGGGTTGCCGCCAGGTTGAGCGAGCCCGGAACAACCACCGCTGCTCCATTCATGCACCCTTTATAGGCCTCATTGGCCACATACTCGACATCACTGACAAGGATTCCCGGCATCCTGTCGAAGACACTATTCCCGGCTTTCGCCTTGGCGAGCATATTGGTTGCGGTAATTCCCGGACAAAGTACGGTCACGCTGACACCACTGTTCCTGACCTCCTCCGCCAGCGCCTCCGACAGCGACAGGACGTAAGCCTTGGAGGCTGCGTAGGTCGCGAGGCCGGGAATGGGCATAAACCCTGCTATAGAGGCAACATTCAGTATTCGCCCGTGCCCCCTTTGCAGCATGGGCGGCAAAAACTGGTAAAGCATATCTGTCAGGCCAGCAACGTTTAGCTGAACCATACGCTGATGATTATCCCCGCTGATTTCGGCGAAAGCGCCCTGTTCCAGCACTCCCGCATTGTTTACCAGAATATCAATTTTGGTTGCAGTGCCCTGGAGACTCTTGTGGAGTTTTTCTGCAGCCCCCGGGAGCGACAAATCGGCGGGGTGTGTCACAACCTTTACGCCGTGGCGCTTTACAATCGCGTTCTTCAGGCTGGCGAGCTGATCTGCCCCGCGAGCAACCAGTACCAGCGCGTTGCCCTCTGAAGCAAACTGCCAGGCCAGGGCTTCGCCAATGCCAGATGATGCACCCGTGATCAAAACAGTCTCGCGATTTGTTGCCATATCAATCTACTCCCGGATTTATCAGAGTCGTTATACAACGGCCCGGCATGCCATGGCAAACCCTGAACTTGCCACCCTTCAGGCACCTGGCCTTCGATTGTTTTCGCTGAGCACCTCTGCTAACGTACTGACGGATCGCGCTTCAGCAAAACCCACTTGTTGCAGACCAAACAGGCGCAAAACACCTTGAAACTGGATCCGAACGAACAGGCCATCGTGACAGCTTGCAGCGAACTGCAGCTTGTGGCGCCTCTCTCATTGTTTTCTCGCGCCAATGTTAAAACCGAAGACTCGCCGCTGCTGGGAATCGGCAATCGATTCTGCAGGGCCACACTGTCGCTGCATGGCGCCCAGGTGCTCGGCTTTAAACCACACCACCGGGAAGAGCTGTTATGGCTTAGCCCCAACGCCGTGTGGCAAAGCGACACCCCGATACGAGGTGGGATTCCGGTGTGTTTGCCATGGTTTGGCGTCAATCAGGCAAACTCGAGTAAGCCCAAACATGGCTTTGCCAGGACCTGCCGCTGGCAATTAGAGCGCGCTACCACAGACCAGGATGACAATACACTGATTCAACTCGGGCTGCGCCAGTTTGCCGACCTCCCCCATGCTCTGTTTTCATCCGCTTTTACCGCCGAGCTGCAATTCACCTTTGGCCAAACCCTGGGTATCGATTTGACCGTGCGCAACTGCTCGACAAGCGATATGCCCTTATCCTGGGCACTCCACAGCTATCACCCGGTGGGAGATTTGGAACAGTTGCGTATCGTCGGACTGGAGGAAACCGAATACCTGGACAATACCCGCGAGTTACAGCGATGCAGGCAACCCGGTGAAGCGCTGATTGTTCGGGGCGAACTCGACCGCGCCTACCTGAATGTTGGGGCCACCCAATCCATCATCGGCACGCCCGGTGTTCACGTCAGCGGCGTAAACGCGCCTACGGCTATCGTATGGAACCCGGGTGCAGAGGTAGCGGCGGCAATACCCGACCTTGGCGAAAATACCCATCGGCAGTTTATCTGCCTCGAGCGCGGCGCGGCTTTTGACAATGCAGCAACCCTGGCACCGCAAACCACGCTGCGGGCCGGTGTCGTGATTGGGGCCAGCGATACCCCGCGCTGATCCCGCGCGATGGAGCGACCATCGTTTATCCGCCGCGGTTTACCGTCATTGACCATCGCCGGCTACTCACCAGCACCTCCATGAGCACGAGAGCAACCCATAAAAAAACCGGCCCTTTTGCCAGGTGCCGGCTTTTCAGTCGCAGGAGCCGTTTACAGTGCACCCTGCGGGATTACTGCTACAACCAGATTTT
>JAHEGP010000201.1 GCA_024645065.1 Cellvibrionales bacterium
AGTGGCGACTTACCGGTCCAGTGCCGGAAAGCGCGGCGAAAGTTGGATGCGTCATCAAAGCCCAGCATGCAGGCAACGCTACTTAGCGGCAAACGGGTTTGCTGCAGGTAATGTATAGCCCGTCCGGTGCGCACCTCATCCAGCAACAGCTGAAAACCGGTTTGTTCGTGCTGCAACTTGCGCCGCAGGGTGCGCGAACTCATCGCCAGCATTCTGGCAATGTCGTTGTGATTGGGATAGGCGCCCTCGCAGCTTTCGAGTACCGCCCGTACTTTCTCGGCCACCGATGCATCAAGGTTCATCTGTGCTAACAGGTCCCGGCACTGGGCCTCATAAATCTTTGCCAGTCCCTGGTTGGCGCCGGCCAGCGATGTCGATAGCAGGGAGCGGGCGCATCCCATGCGGAACCGGTCCTGCCCAAAGTGAACGTCAGGGCCCAGTAACTCGTAGAATCGGTTTGAGTAGGCGGGCGCGGGAGCGGCAATGTCGAAGCGCAGCTGTAAGCCCTGCGCTTGCAGCAGGTAGCGCATGCTGCTGTTAAAAGCAGTGAACAGGCATTCGTAGCTGAAGCTTTGGTGGAACCAGTTCGCGCGGTCATCGCTGACGGTAAAAAAGCAGTAGTCCCCATCGTCGGCGAAGTCGAGCTTCAGGTTAAACGCCAGCAGCCGGTAGTAGCGTAGCAGCAAGCCCAAAACCTGCTCCAGGGTTGCGCTATTCATCGCTGCGTAGCCAAGCGTGGCATGGCTGCTGATGTTCAGGCGCTGGCCAAAATCCAGTCCCAGCGCCGGGTTTGCCGTCAGCCGGTAGGCCTTTTGCACCGCGCCCTCGAAAATCCGATGGTCTATCCAGCGATCCGGAATGCGAATCGCCGCGTCGCTCAGGCCTGATCCCTCCAGCAGCAGTGCGCTACAGCGACCACTATCTTCAACCAGCTCTGCCAGCACCGCAAAATACTGGCTTGGCACAGCCCGCATTTGTGCGCGCTCCTTTAATGTGGCCGAATTTGACTGCATTATGGCTCAGCAGCACCTTGTTGCATAGAGCGACCTCGCTACAGTACAGTTGAAACCATAAAGAAAACAGGATGGGAAGACTATGAAACTTGATTATCGTAGTGAAGCCCCCCGCAGTATTGTCCGGTTTGAAGATACGGCACGTGATCCCCTCGATCAGCTTGGCGAGCGTGACCTGGCCCAGGTCGTTGAAATCTTCAACACGCCCCTCGCCGGACACTACAACTGGGATTATCGAGTTCAGGACGACCGCATCAAGAAGCTGTATCAGCTGGGTAAGCAGTTGAACTGGAACTCCGAGATCGACATCGACTGGGATCGCCCGGTTTCGATCGACCGGCTGCCGGAGGTGAACAATCTGGTCGGCTATGAGCCTTACGAGTCCCTGAGTCCGGCGCGCAAAGATGAATTCTGGCGTCATTCGCAGTCCTGGACCCTTTCCCAGTTTCTCCACGGTGAGCAGGGTGCGCTGTTGGTCGCCTCACAGTTGGCTTCCTGCGCTCCCACCCTCAACGCCAAGCTGTATGCCGCGTCCCAGACTTTTGACGAGGCGCGCCACGTCGAAACCTTCAACCGCTTCATCCGCGAGCGGATGCGGATGATGTACCCGGTCAACCGGCACCTGAAGGGCATTCTCGACCGTATCCTGAGTGACGAGCGCTGGGACCTGAAGTTTATCGGTATGCAGATCGTGATAGAGGGGCTCGCCCTGTCAGCCTTTAACACCATGCGCGCTATATGCACAGACCAGGTACTGAAGGAATTATTGTACCTGGTGATTCGGGATGAGGCCCGGCACGTCACTTTCGGCATCAACTATCTGGAAGATTTCGTCAAAACGCTGAGCCAGGATGAGCGAGAGGAGCGCGCCCGGTTTGCCTACGAAGCTTGTGTGGTGAGCCGCGATCGACTGATCGCTACCGATGTATTCGATCACTTTGGCTGGGATGTCGAGGAGACGCGCAAGCGGGTCCTGGGGGGCGATGTGTATTCGCATTTTCGTACCGCCCTGTTTTCGCGGGTGGTACCGAACCTCAAGCGGATCGGTCTCATGACCGATGCCATTCGACCCAGGTTCGAAGAACTGGGGATCCTTGAATACGAAGACTGGCCCGATGACGGCGATATCGACTGGGTGCAGATGTCGCGACCCCTCAACGCCCGGGAAGATGTCGCATGAACCTGCCGCTGCTGCTGGGAGGAGTCGGAGCAACCGTCGCCTTTAGCATCCTCCTCCTGCTGTTCGAGGCGCGCGATTTCCGTGCCGGCATCTGGTTTTCCAAGCCTGTTGCGGCGGCGGGATTCATCGCCTGTGCGCTTGGCTTTGGTGCCCTGGAGTCCGATTACGGCATCAAGATACTGGTGGGATTGTGCCTCTCCTGGCTGGGCGACGTATTGCTGATGGCGGGCGGCCGGGGACGCATTTTTCTGTTGGGCATTGCAAGTTTTTTTCTTGCCCACTGCGCGTATATTGTCGCATTTCTCGGCCTTGCTCCCGATTGGGAGATCAGCGCAATGGCGGGGGTGGTGATGGCAGTTTTGCTGGCCCTGTTTATGCGCTGGATATGGGCCTATCTCGAAGGGTCTTTTCGTGGAGCGGTTCTGGCATACGTGGTGGTGATCGGCATCATGGTCGCGCTGGCGGCGGGTGCCAGCGCCACTACCGCCAATCCTGCCCTGGTTGCCGGAGCGTTGTTGTTCGCGGTGTCGGATGTCTTCGTCGCCCGCGACCGTTTCGTGCAACAAGGCTTCGTCAATCGCAAGTGGGGCCTGCCGTTATACTTCCTCGCCCAACTGGTGCTGGCGGCGTCGGTGGCCAGTCCCCTGGTGCATAATTAGCACACGGTCGGAGGCGCCACCGGTCAGAGAGTCACAGCTCGCAGGCGCCGCTGCGCCGCTCTTGCAAGACCGGCGACCCTGGGGCTTAATAGAGCCAGTTTGGGTCGCCATGCGAGGGTTGGTTTTGCACAGTTACACGCTTTTTCTGGGGTTGCTCGCTGTGGTGTGGGCAAGCCTGGCACCGCCAACCAGTGCTGACACCCGCCCGGGTAACATTCCCTCCACCCAATACGTTCCCATATTCGATATGCGTGCGGCCTTCCATCCGCTGCCTTCCCGGGGCGGTATGGTGGTGTCCCAGGAGCGTGTGGCCAGCGAGATTGGCAGCGAGATACTGCGGCGCGGCGGCAATGCTGTGGATGCGGCTGTGGCCACCGGCTTCGCCCTGGCGGTCACCCTGCCCCAGGCGGGCAACCTGGGGGGCGGGGGCTTTATGCTGGTTTACCTGGCCGCCGAGAATCGTACGATTGCCCTGGACTATCGTGAAATGGCTCCGCAAGGTGCTCGCCGGGATATGTTCCAGGACGCCCAGGGCAGGGTAGACACCGAGAAGGTGCGTTTTGGCCTGCAGTCCTCGGGTGTTCCCGGCACGGTGGCAGGCCTCGCGTATGTCCTGGAAAAATATGGCAGCATGAGCCTCAAGCAAATACTGGAGCCGGCCATCGCTTTGGCCAGTAACGGGATAAAGGTAAGCGATACCCTGGCCCAGTCGCTGGCATGGGCTGGGGAGCGATTACGAGAGGACCCGGCCTCCGCCCGCTACTTTTTCAATTCCGACGGCTCGCCGCTGCGGGTGGGACAGGACTGGCGCCAGCCAGACCTCGCCTGGAGCCTGCAACAATTAGCCCGCTACGGGCCGCAGGCATTCTACAGCGGCGCGATTGCGGACAGGATTGTCGCCACCATGGAGGCCGGCGGGGGACTGGTCGACCACGCCGACCTGGCCGCTTACCGGGTTGTGGAGCGCACGCCCGTGTATGGTGATTATCGCGGCTACCGGGTGGCCTCCATGCCGCCGCCATCCTCGGGCGGTGTCCATTTGATCCAGATGCTCAACATGCTGGAAAACTGGCCGCTGGGCGAGCTCGATCACAATAGCGCAAGCTATATCCATCGCCTGGCAGAAGTCATGCGGCTTGCCTATGCCGATCGCAGCAAGTACCTCGGCGACCCGGATTATGTCGCTGTACCCGTTGCCGCTTTACTGGATAAAGCCTACGCCCGGCGTCTGGTTGAGACTATCGATCTGCAAAGGGCGGGTGACTCTGCCAGGGTCGGGCCCGGGCTCAAACCGGCTAGCGAGAGCCGGGAGACAACCCACTACAGCGTCTGGGACCGGGACGGCAACGTGGTTTCAAATACCTATACCCTGAATTTTTCCTTTGGTAACGGGGTGTCTGTCGCTGGAGCAGGGTTTCTCCTCAATAATGAAATGGATGATTTTTCGGCCAAGCCCGGTGTTCCCAACGCCTATGGTCTGGTGGGCGCCGAGGCCAATGCGATTGAGCCAGGCAAGCGACCGCTATCATCGATGACGCCGACCATCGTCTTTCACCAGGGCAAGCCGGTTTTGGCCACGGGAAGCCCCGGTGGCAGTACCATCATCACCGTTGTCCTCCAGCTGATTCTTAACTCCATCGATTTCGGGATGAATATAGCAGAGGCGACGGCAGCTCCCCGAGTGCATCATCAGTGGCGCCCTGATCAGCTGTTGCTGGAGCCCCGGATCAGCACAGATACCCGCCGTCTACTCGGGGAAATGGGGCACGAGCTTGGTACCAGCTCCCGCCTGCTGGGCAAGCTGCAATCGATACGCGCCGGCGACGGCGTGCTTTTCGGCAGCAGCGATAACCGCTGGCCGGGCAGCAGCGTTGCTGCGGCTGAATGACTCTGCATCGCGGCCAGTGCAGTCACCCCTGTCTGGTGCTGGTTTTGGGCGGGTTTGGATAATGGACAAAATGACTCCCCGGCATATTGTAGCAGCGGGCGCCCTCGTCAGTGACGCATCCCGCAGGGTACTGCTGATCGATAGCCCCTGGCGCGGCTGGGAATTTCCCGGTGGCCAGATAGAGTGCGGCGAGGATCTTATTGCCGGCTTGAAACGTGAAATACTGGAGGAAACCGGAATTCAGGCCAAAGTGGGGGCACTGGCCGGCCTCTATTCCAACCTGAGCAACGGCATTGTGATCGCGACTTTTCTCGCTGACTACCTTACCGGTGAACCTACCACGAGCGCAGAAAGCCTGCAGGTGAAGTGGTGTTCCCGCGAACAATGCGAGGCCGAAGTGACGCATCCGGCGGTGCGAGCGCGGCTTCGAGATATGCTGGACTATGACGGTCGGGCAATCTATCGCGCTTATATGCTGGAGCCTTACCGGGTCGTTGTCGAACATCGGGTTTGAACAACCGCTGGTGGGTCGGTTACAGTGCGAAGGCGTGGCAAGCGGCATGACAACAAGACAACAAGCTGCGAATCGCTGCTGGAATCGAAAAGTGCGTTTCCGCTTTGCCCGGGGGATGACAGGGTCCCGCTCCCTCAGGGCGCTGGTTTTCTTTCTTCCCGGGAGTGAGCAATCTCGAAGCCGCGGCGGGACTCGCAGGATACTGCCAGATGTTCGCGCCGTACATCCGGTTGCTTAATGGTGTTAGGAGCGCGCCCAACGGCGCATACAGGGGAGCTAGGATGGAGACGGGGCACGGGCCTTTACAGGGCATTCGGGTACTGGAGTTAGGGCAGCTGTTGGCCGGCCCATTTGCTTGCTCGATCCTTGCTTACTTTGGCGCCGAGGTCATCAAGATTGAGTCCCCCGACGGCGGTGATCCCATTCGGGGTTGGCGCCATGTCGTGGATGACACCTCGCTCTGGTG
>JAHEGP010000202.1 GCA_024645065.1 Cellvibrionales bacterium
TAAAAATAACGCGCCGGCGATGCGGGTCAGGATTCTCAATGGTATTCCCCCGGGACTGTTGCTAGCTTGGTTTGGCCTGGCGCTAGTGTAACGGGATTGCATTTTGCAATCCAGAAGCGGCTTGTGGACCAGTGGTGCTGGCCCGGCGCTGCCAACAGCAGGGCTAGCCAAACAATTTGGCAACCCCATAAGTGATCGCGTTTTCCACCCGCAGAACCCGCGGACCATAAGCCAGGGTTGCAAATCCGGTTTGCTGCAGCAACTTGATCTCATAGTCGATAAACCCGCCCTCCGGTCCTATCGCCAGTACACTGGGTACCCAGGACACGGTCTTCTGGGAAGCAGTGCCCCCGGGGTGGGCCACCAGGGCCTGTCGAGTGCCAATTACAAGCGCTAGCTCGTCTTCAACAAACGGCCTGAAAAGGCGTTTTAACTCAACCCGTGGCAGGTGGGTATCCCGTGCCTGCTGCAGGCCGTCGATGAGCGCGGACTTGATTGCCGCAGGTTCCAATGCCGGAGTTTGCCAGAAGCTTTTTTCGACCCGGTAACTGTTGATGATGATCAGGTGTTCGACGCCCAGCTCGCAAACACTGCGCAATATCCGCCGCAGCATCTTGGGGCGGGGCAGTGCGAGTATCAGCGTCAGGGGCAGCTTGGGAGGGGGTTGCTTGTCCAGTGTGACCCTGAGTCGCAACTCTTGCCCGGTGATCGATTCGACCAGGGCACTACCTGCCAGGCCGTTGAGCCTGCCGACCCGCAGGGTGTCTCCGATGCTGGCGCGATGAACCTGGGTGATATGCCGGTGTCGATGGTCGCGTAACACCGCCCTGGACTCATCGATAAAGTCCCCGGCCTCGAGGATAACCAGGTTCACGAGGTGCCTGTGGCCTGCCCCCGGTTTTCAGCGCTACCCTCATTGGAATCTTCATACACAGGTTCCGCCCAGAGGTCGTAGTCGTCGGCATCTGTGATTTTCACCAACAGGGCATCCCCCGGGAAGGTGTCGGTGAATCTATTCAGAAAAACCTTGCCGTCGATTTCAGGGGCATCGGCATAACATCGCCCCACTGCGCCGTCCTCGGTCACCTCGTCAATGAGCACTTCCAGTTGTTGGCCGATACGGGCCTCGAGGCGCCGGGCGGAAATCCGCTGTTGTACCTGCATGAATCGCTCCCAGCGCTGCTGCTTGATGTCATCGGGTACGGGGTCAGCCAGTGCATTCGCGCTCGCGCCTTCCACCGGCGAGTATTGAAAGCAGCCCACGCGATCGAGCTGGGCTTGCTCCAGCCAGTCCAGCAGCATTTGAAATTCCGCTTCGGTCTCGCCCGGGAAACCGACAATGAAGGTAGAGCGAATAACCAGTTCAGGGCAGATTTCCCGCCACGAATGAATGCGCTCCAGGGTTTTATCCTGGTTGCCCGGGCGCTTCATCAGCTTGAGTATTCGCGGGCTGGCATGCTGGAACGGAATGTCCAGGTAAGGCAGTAAATGGCCCGCCGCCATCAGGGGAATCAGTTTATCGACATGGGGGTAGGGGTAGACATAGTGCAGCCGCACCCAGATGCCGAGTTTTGCCAGTTCGACGCACAAATCCTGCATCCGGGTCTCGACCATGTTGCCCTCAACCCGGTCGAGCTTGTATTTCACATCGACCCCATAGGCGCTGGTGTCCTGGGAGATTACCAGCAATTCGCGCACCCCGGCGGCGGCCAGCTGCTTCGCCTCGGCCACCACCTCGGAAATATCTCGGCTCACCAGGTCTCCCCGCAGCGCGGGAATAATGCAGAAGCTGCAGCGATGATTGCAACCCTCGGAAATCTTCAAGTAGGCGTAGTGACGCGGCGTCAGCTTGATTCCCTGGGGCGGCACCAGGTCGACCAGCGGATTGTGTTCAGCCCGGGTCGGCGGTATCACCTGATGCACAGCGCCCAATACGCCCTGGTAATCGGCGGGACCGCTAACACTGATCACCCCGGGGTTGGCGGCCATGATCGCACTGGCATCGGCACCCTTGCCCATGCAGCCGGTGACGATCACCTTGCCATTTTCCTGCATCGCCTCGCTGATAGCGTCCATGGACTCTTGCTTGGCGGAATCGATAAAGCCGCAGGTATTGACCACAACCACATCGGCACCTTCATAGTCGGGGCTTATTTCGTAACCATCGAGCCGCAGTTGGGTGAGAATGCGCTCGGAATCCACCAGCGCCTTGGGGCAGCCCAAACTGATGAACCCCACGCTCTTTTTGCTTGAATTGGTCATTTTATGTGCAAATCTGTCCTGTTGATGATCGGCGCTGGCGATGTGGCCCGAATACTGCATCGCTTTGTCGAGAAGGGAGAGCATGCGGTCAGCGCGGGCTTCTGTAAAGGCGTAATGTCCGCAAAGCAAATTCGGGCAGCGGATTGATGCGGGTCGAAGTGTTGACGCGGTCGCGTCCTGCCTGCCATCGAGGGTTCATTGCTGATTATCGGCTGAGTCCGCGGCGCCCGGGGTCCAGCGCAGGCCCGTTCTGCAAGCCGAGAGTTGCTTTTTGCGGAACTATTTTGTGAACTTGCCTGAATGCCGCCGATTGTCTGCTGCATGTTGATTGGTACAATGCAGCAATACCAACACGGCCGTTGACCTGTTGGGGGGTTTTGGGCGTAGGCAATCTTATCAGCGATTTGCGTGGCGAGCCACCAGGGCAAAATGATGACAAAACCAGTGCGACGGAAGGGTATGCGGCTACAAGCGTTATTACTTTCAGGGCTTATCACCGCCTGCAGTCACCCCCTTGAAATAGTCGGAGAGGGCGACATCCTGTCTGCGAGCGGAACCCGCGACTGCAGCCTGGCGGACTTTAGGGCGGGCAAGGACAAGTGCACCAGCAACCTGGTTGTGAATGCCTATCAGGAGACCTATACCGCAGCGCCTGCCAGCGGTTGGGAATTCGACAAGTGGCTCAATTATTGCGAAACAAATACCTCGCCTTCCTGCCGCTTTAATGTGCCCGCCAGCGAAGTCGGCAAGCATTGGGGAAAGTCGGCGCCGCCGCTCGTTGCCGTGTTTCGCGAGACGGTACAACCTACCCGGTACCCCTATGGCTTGCCCGATCCCCTGGTCAGCGAAAGCGGCAGTCCAATCCTAGAGCCATCGCAGTGGTATTCACTTCGGCGCCCGGAAACCCTGGAGCTCTTTGCAGAGCACATATACGGCCGCACGCCCGCTGGTGCTTTGTCCAGCCGCTACTACGATTTCGAGGTCGATCGCAATGCGCTCGGCGGGATCGCCACTCGCAAGCAACTGCGACGGGAACTAAAGAATTCCCAGGGGTCTGTAGTTCTGGACATACTCCTCTACTTGCCAAACGAGGGAGCGGGGCCCTACCCGGTTTTCCTCGGGCTTAACTTCAACGGTAACCACACGATCAACAGTGACTCGAATATTCGCCTGCCGCGAGGTTGGGTAGAAGCTACCGAGAATAATCGTGCATCGGCAAACGACCGGGGTAACCGCAAACAGCGCTGGAACGTCGAAGAGCTGATAGCCCGGGGATATGGGGTCGCGACGGTATACTACGGCGATATGGATCCCGACTACGACGATGGCTTCCAGAATGGCGTGCATCCCCTGTTCTACAGCGCCGGCGCATCTGAACCAGCGGCGAATGAGTGGGGGTCCATCGGGGCATGGGCATGGGGTCTGAGCAGGGTACTCGACTACCTGCTGGTCGACCCCGAGGTCAGTCCTGGCGAGGTCGCGGTCATGGGCTTTTCGCGTCTCGGCAAGGCCGCTCTGTGGGCCGCCGCCCAGGACGAGAGATTTGCCATGGCGATCAGCAATAATTCCGGGACTCTCGGTGCTTCACTGTCGAGGCGCGAGGGCATCGCCCAGGGCAAGGAGCCGCTGTCACAAATTAGCAGTAGGTTTGGGTATTGGTTTGCCCGCAACATGGCCCAATACGTCGACAATCCGGGGCTTTTGCCGGTCGACCAACATCAGTTGATTGCGCTGATTGCGCCACGTCCGGTCTATATTGCCAGTGCCAGCAACGATTTGTGGGCTGACCCGCTGGGTGAATTTGAAGGCGGGAAGTACGCCAGCAAAGTGTATCAACTATTGGGTAAGGACGGGTTTTTTGGGTCACAGTCCCCGGCGTCCCATGAACAAATCGACAGCGTGGTGGGCTATCACCTTCGACCCGGGAACCACGAAGTGACCCTGTATGATTGGCAGCGGTTTATGGATTTTGCCGATCTTCACCTCGGGGGAGGCTAGCAGGGAGTTGTTGCTTCTACAGGAATGATGAGCGGTTGCCCCAGGGAAAAAGCGCCGGCGGCCAGCAATCGGAATGGATGAGCCGGGAGCGATCCCGGTGACCCCCTGCCGGCGCGAGTTGTTGAGGGCGATTGTCAGGGTGTTTGCGTAAGTAACTGTTTAAATGTAGAAAGTGACTGCGGTTATTGGAGCAGTTTCAGCGCCAAAGTGCGTTGAAATGGACGGTTTTAGTTGGCATAATCTCGAGACTTCGCAATCTTGCGTAGGGCTTGAGCAGGTAGGGGTTGGATTATAATCCACGTTGTATAACGGAAAAAGGGAACTTAAAATCATGAAGAAGAAAATGAGTTTAGCAGTCGCAGCTGCGGTACTGGGCTTGAGTGCCGGCGCGGGCGCGCAGGGGATATATTCCGATACCGGCTTCGGCGCCGAGATAGCTGGCGGCTGGTACTGGCCGGATTCCGATTTTGACCTTGATGACGGTTCAGCCTGGGGCGTGGGTCTGGAGTACCGTTTTGACGAGCACTGGGCGCTTCAGGGCTGGTACATCAAGACCGAAAATTTCGATACCACCAACGACGATGGCGATTTCACCTTCACCGCCGGTGATGGCGACGTCGAGAATATTTTCGGCGCTCTGACATATTACTTCAGCAACGGCAGCTGGCAGCCCTACGTATCTATCGGTGGTGGTCAGGCTAGCTATGATTTCGACATCGGGGATGACGATCTCTGGCAATTCAACGTTGGTGCTGGCTTGAAATGGCATATCACCCCGGGCTTCTTCCTGCGGGGTGAAGGACGCTTGTATACCGGCCAGGGTAACATCGATACCTCACTGCTCGTCAGTCTGGGCTATCTGTTTGGCCAGCATGCCAAGTCGGCTCCCGTGCTGGACAGCGATGGCGACGGTGTGATGGACGATGCGGATGCATGTCCTAATACCGCCTATGGTGTCGACGTTGACAGCTCAGGTTGTGCAGTAGGCGCCGGCATGGACAGTGACGACGACGGCGTGGCTGACAACATTGACCAGTGCCCGCAGACGATCCTGGGTGCGCTGGTGGATGAAACCGGTTGTGGCTACCAGCTGACTGGCGCGCATTTCCAGTTTGATTCTGCTGAGCTGAACCTGGATGCGGACACCATACTGAATGAAGTTGCCGAACGGATGGCAGACAACCCGGGAATTTCCCTGACCGTCGGTGGGCATACCGACTCAGTGGGAGACGAGGACTACAACCTCGACCTGTCTGAGCGCCGCGCCCAGGCAGTGGTTGACTACCTGACAGGCCGTGGCGTCGATGCCGCGCGACTTGACGCAGTAGGGTACGGCTCTTCCATGCCCGTTGCGAGCAATGATACCGCCGAAGGTCGTTCAGCCAACCGCAGGGTTGTGTTCGTTCGCGACTAAATCCTGGTTGTCGCAGGTAATCCCGCAGGGTGCACTGTAAAC
>JAHEGP010000203.1 GCA_024645065.1 Cellvibrionales bacterium
ATCCAGGATGACCAGGTCCGTATCACCGGCAAAAAGCGCGATGACCTGCAGCGACTGATGGCCAGCCTGCGGCAACTGGACCTGGGGCAGCCGCTGCAATTCGTGAATTTTCGCGACTAGTGGCACGCGCCCACGGGGATCCGCGCGAGGCTCGGAGATCCTGCACGCTGGAAAAACGCAATAGCGAGGCTAGTACTCTTTCAGGGTGATATTGCCGTATTCAGCGGATCGGGAAGCGGTTGAGCGCCAGGCGTGCCTCGCCGGCAATGGCGCGTCCTTACCAAGAGGCGCAACAACGCGGGCGACCGCTTCCCGGTCCGCCCGGAGGGAGCTTACCAGATGCTCCAATCCATCGTTGCAGCCTTTGAAAAGGGCGCGCCATTTCCTGCAGGCTACGCCTTGACTTGAATCATCTGGTAAGCTCTGCATGCGACAATATCACCCTGAAAGAGTACTAGTTGACTATGGGAAACCGGATTCCAAGGGATAAACACCAGGACCATACCGAGGCCATGGCCGCGCAGCGACGTGAGTTTGCTTCTGCCCAGAGCGGAGTCGACTTCAAACACCTTGCCGCTTATTCCTTCGACCCCGCTGTGACCGCTGGCAACATTGAGAACTTTATGGGCGTTGCGCAGGTGCCGATTGGCCTGGCCGGACCCTTGCTGGTAAATGGCGAACATGCCCAGGGCGAGTACTATGTGCCCCTGGCCACCTCGGAGGGCACCCTGGTCGCCAGCTACAATCGCGGGATGCGACTGTTGCGAATGGCGGGTGGCGTGAAGGCCACGGTGGTGGATGATGCCATGCAACGGGCGCCGGTGTTCGTATTTGACGATGCCCGCGCCGCCCGGGAATTTGGCCGCTGGCTGGTCGACAATTTCGACGCCGTAAAGACCGCCGCCGAAAGTAGCACCAGGGTGGGCCGACTGCGCAATATCGAGCAGTATCAGGCCGCCCGTATGATGCACTGCCGCTTCAACTACACCACCGGAGATGCTGCTGGGCAGAATATGGTGGGCAAGGCGACCTATTTTGCCTGTGAGTGGATTAAGCAACATTACCCGGGAGTCCAGAAATACCTGCTGTCGGGGGGGATGGATACCGACAAGAAACACTCCCAGCTCAATACCCTGCACACGCGGGGCAAGCGGGTGATTGCCGAGGCAACGATACCGCGGGCACTGATGGTTGAGGAGATGGGCTTGCCCACCGAGACCCTGATGAGGATGCGGCTGGTGGGGCAGCAGGGAGTTTTCATGGCTGGAGCGGTCAACAACGGCTTGCACTCAGCTAATGGTATTACCGCGATCTTTATTGCGACCGGACAAGACGTCGCCAATGTGGCGGAGTCATCTTCCATCGTGTCCTACGCGGAGCTGGATGAGCATGGCAATTACTACGTCGGCTTGACGATCCCGTCTCTCATCTGCGCCAGTTACGGGGGCGGTACCGCATTGCCGTCACAGCGTGAATGCCTGGAGCTGCTGGGCTGCTATGGTCAGGGCAAAGCCCGCAAGCTGGCTGAGATTATCGGGGCGACCGTGCTTTGTGGTGAATTTTCACTGGGCGCTGCAATTGTTGCGGGGGATTGGGTTTCAAGTCATGATCAATACGGCCGCAATCGCAAATAAACACGCCCCGAGCAGGATTTCCTCCCCGCGTCGCGGGGTTATTGCCGGTGCCAATGCGACTGGCCTTGGCCGCTAAAAATCGGGAAATTCGGTAGGATCTATGCCTATTCAAGCCTTTGTCCTGGAGTACTGGACGTATCTCACTATCCCCGTGGTCAGTGCCGTGGTGGGCTACGTCACCAATTGGCTGGCGGTAAAAATGATGATGTGGCCACTGGAGTTCAAGGGCATCGGCCCGGTTGGCTGGCAGGGTGTGGTGCCGGCCAACGCCGTTAAGATGGCGCGGGTTGTTGTGGATCACAGCATAAAGCGGGTGTTGACCCAGGATGAGCTACTGGATCGAGTCGACGCGGTAAAGTGGATGAAGGAGGTCAACTACCGTCTCGAACCCGTGATCGAGGACGTTATCGACCAGGTGATGTCCGGAACCTCCAACTATGGTTTGCCGGTGGGTAATTTTGTCTGGAGTGCTGCGCCCGTCTGGATAAAACGAAAAGTCTATTCACAGGTGAAAGGCAATCTGCCTGATGTGCTCGAGAGTATCGTCGAGGATATGCGGGAAAACTCCGACGAGCTCATGGATATCAATGAAGTGATTATTGAGAAGCTCGGTGACAACAGTGACATGCTGGTCAATATATTTATGACCGCGGCTCACAGGGAGTTCAAATTTATCGAGCGCAGCGGGTTTTATTTCGGCTTGCCCCTCGGGATCCCGGTGATGTTCATTTGGTACTTTTATCCGTCGTGGTGGCTGCTGCCGCTGTGTGGCGGGCTGGTCGGTTATATCACCAACTCGCTGGCAATCTACATGGTGGAAAAGCCCCTGAATCCGGTGAAGATTGGTCCGTTGACATTTCAGGGTTTGTTTATCAAGCGCCAGAAGGAAGTTTCGCGTTACTACGGCAAGGTTTTTGCCAACGATTTGATTACCGCCGAAGTGGTCATTAACGAGATGATGAAAAAGCCGACATCAGTGGAGCGTCTGCGGCAATTAATCCAGCGTGAAGTCAAGGTGGCCATCGAGGAGTCCCAGGGAATACTCAAGCCGCTTACCGTTATGACCATGGGGCCCCGGGAATACGCCAAGATCAGCCACATCATATCCGAGCGAGCGTTTGATGAATTTCAGCACCTGGACAAGCGCGCCTATCGCCAGATCGATGAGATGTTCGACATAGAAAACACCATTGCCGAGCGACTCGGGAACTTGGCGCCGGAGGAATTTTTCGAATTGCTCCATCCGGTGATCGAAGAAGACGAGTGGAAACTGATTGCGGTGGGCGCCGTACTTGGCCTGTGCGCCGGATTTTGGCAGTTGTCTCTGTTGACATGAGATGCATTTCTTTTAAACCCCGCAAAAGTCGTGCGGCCTGGTTCGGGAACGATGACGACGAGTCTTAATCGCTATGACAAAGACCCGGCCGGGAACATGCTGGTGGACGTTTCTGCGAGCAGGGCGGAAGATTTATACAATGTTTTCGATCGCAGCTCACCTTACAGTCGACGGGACCTCGATGAGAACCTGGTCGACTACATCATCGAATGCGCCAGGGAATTGGCCGATGAACCGTTTTCGATTCGGGTTTCACTGGCGTCGCCACCGCATGCCCCGATGCTTGGCCGCATCAAGCGGGGGATAAGCAATTATTTTGCCTACCGCGCTGAAGTGGAACGGCGCGAACATGCCCAGTTGATTCGCCGCTCCCTGCTGTTTTTTGCTCTAGGTTTGCTGATTCTGTTGGTCTCGATTTGGCTCAGGAAATGGCTGGGCGAGGCACCTTCCGCGCTGGCGAGCGTGCTCAGCGAGGGCTTGACGGTCGCGGCCTGGGTGTCGTTGTGGGAGGCCCTGGCCGGGTTCCTCATTGACTGGCTGCCCAAGCGTAAAAACCTGGCCCTCTATCGACGCCTGGCGGCGGCCGAGGTGGTATTCAGCAGTGCTGCAGACGATTTGGCGGCAGGCGTTGAGGACGCCAACAGTTGACCAGGCGGAGAAGTTTTCCTGACAGTTTCCGGTCAAAGCAAGTATCATTCCCGCTCCCGGCTTGCAGCTGTCGGCTCGCCAGCGAGTGCAGTTGCCCTGGTTTGCCTGGCTGCCACAGAGCGGGTAGTCGTTATGTGTTGCTTGCAAACCAGGCCATGCTTGCCAATATTGGATAATCGCAACCAGAGTTTCCCCCGCGTCAATATGCTCCCGAAACAGTCCCAGCGTGAATTTTGGGCGACGATATTCAATCGTCGCATGTTGGTGTGCGTGCTCACGGGCTTCAGTTCCGGCTTGCCCCTGTACGTGATCTACCAGCTCATTCCCGCCTGGTTGCGCACTGAAAGCATCGGCCTGCGGGAGATCGGCTTTTTTGCGCTGGTCGGAATTCCCTATTCGTGGAAATTTATCTGGTCGCCATTGATGGACCGGTATTCCTTTCCGGTGCTCGGTCATCGGCGCGGCTGGATGTTAATCACACAGTTGGGTATCGGAGTGTCGATTGCGATGATCGGTTGGCTCGATCCCCGTGATTCGCTCTGGCCCATCGCCTATATCGCGCTGGCCATGGCGTTTCTCAGCGCCAGCCAGGATGTGGTGCTGGATGCCTTTCGACGCGAATACCTGCGCGATGACGAACTGGCGACAGGTAACTCAATCCACGTGCAGGCTTACCGGATTGCGGGTCTCGTACCCGGAGGGTTGGCGCTGATTCTTGCCGACTACATTCCCTGGCAGAGCGTTTTTCTGGCGGTTGCCTGTTGCATGGTGGTGGGGGTGATCCTGACCTTGAGCGTAACGGACACGGTGCCGGCGGCGCAACGTCCCGCATCACTCAGGATCGCCGTGGTGGAGCCATTCAGGGATTTTCTGCGACGTTTTGGTGCTTTGGTCAGTCTTGAAATATTGCTGTTTATGTTCTTCTACAAGCTGGGCGACAATATGGCGACGGCGCTGTCGACGACGTTCTATATCGACCTGGGCTTCGAACTGAAGGAGATAGGTATCATTGCCAAGAATGCGGCGCTGTGGCCGTCGATCATCGGCGGCATGTTGGCAATTCCCCTGATGACGCGCTGGGGAATCAATCGTTCGCTGTGGATATTTGGAGTGGTGCAGGTGGTGAGCATACTCGGTTTCGTGGGCTTATCCCAGGCCGGACCCAACCCCTCGCTACTGGCGCTGGTTATCGCTTTTGAATATCTGGGCGTGGGTCTGGGCACTGCGGCATTTATTGCCTATATTGCCAGGATTACCAGTCCGCTGTTTGCAGCGACCCAGTTTGCCCTGCTATCTGCGGTGACGGCTTTGCCGCGCACGGTCGCAAACTCAAGCACGGGTATCATCGTTGAACATATCGGCTGGACATCTTTTTTCTGGCTCTGTGCATTACTGGCATTGCCGGGTATGTTGATGCTGGTTCGCATCGCACCCTGGAACGGTGATCGGGCGGCTTCCGGCTCCCCGGCTACTGCGGCTGCCAGTGACTCTGCCGCCTGATCCGCGCACCGCTGAAAAAAACGCCCTCCTGCTCGAGCAACTGGCGCTGGCGCCGGTAGGCGTCGCTGTCCCTGGCAAAGCTGATCTCGCTGCGGGCATTGACCACCCGCTGCCAGGGTATGTTACTGTTGTCGGGTAAGCGCGACAGGATTCGCCCCACCAGCCGCGCCCGGCCCGGGAGGCCTGCAAGCTCTGCTACCTGACCATAGCTAGCCACCTGGCCGCGGGGTATGCGGCTTACGACCAACAAAATAGCCGCCTGGTGTTGCTTTGTGCCCATGACCACAGCGCCTCGACAAGGGGTTTAGCGAATCCTGCAGCAGTTGCGCCGCCAGGGCAATCTGCCGGTGCGTAAGCAAAGCACCATGATCAGCCTGGCGACTGTTGGGCCAGTGACCAACCGAGAGTACAACTTATGCCCCTGGTTTTTGCATTCTTTATCGTTATGCCCATCCTGGAGTTGATGCTGTTGATCAAGGTGGGCTCATACATCGGGGTATTGCCGACGATCGCCATTGTGCTCGTGACGGCTGTACTGGGGGTGTCTTTGCTGCGCCGTGAGGGTCTGAGCACTATC